>NZ_JBHWZP010000047.1:0-42327 GCF_042728395.1 Streptomyces sp. NPDC060205 | reverse complement strand
CTGACGGGGCGGGGCGGGGCCGCGTAACGCCACGGCGACAAACCCACCAACCATCCCCCCACCCCCACTCACCCAGGGGCGCGGGGAACTGCGCGACCAGCCACAACGGACCCGCAGCCGACACCCGGGCCCGAGACCCCACCCCCTAGGGGCGCGGGGAACGGCGCGGCCAACCGCAGCGGGCCCGCGGCTGACAACCCAGCCGGAGCCTCACTCACCCAGGGGCGCGGGGAACGGCGCGGGCAACCCCCACCGGCCCGCAGCCGATAAACCGGCCGGAGCCACCCCGCCCCCAGGGGCGCGGGCAACTGCGCGACCCGCCCCCGTCGGCCCGCGCGGAGAAACCCCCCGCCCCCTACGACCGCGTCAAAGCCAAAAGGTCCCGCGCCGGCCCCGCAGGCCGATGGCCCGTCGGCCATACCGCCCGGAGGGCCCGGCTCAGGTGGACCCCTTCCACCGGAATCTCCACCAGCCGCCGAGCGGACAGCTCCTCGCCGAGGGCCAGTTCGCTCAGGACCGCCGGCCCCGCCCCCGACGCCGCGGACGCCTTCACCGCCGTGGTCGACGACAGTTCGATCAGCGGGCGGGCCAGCCCGCCGAGCGCCGCGTCCAGCACCTGCCGCGTCCCCGACCCTTCCTCCCGCAGGATCAGCGGGGTCGCCGCCAGCTCCCCCGCGTCGAGCGCCTTCCGCCGCCGCGCCCACGCGTGCCCGGGCGCGGTGACGACGATCAGCCGGTCGTGCGCGATCACCACAGAGTCGAGCCCGCCCGCGACGGACACCCCTTCCACGAACCCGAGGTCCGCCTCCCCCGCGAGCACCCGCTCGGCCACCACGGTCGAGTTCCCGGCGAGCAGCGACACCGCCGTGTCAGGCCGCTGCCCGCGCAGCGCGATCAGCCAGCCCGGCAGCAGGTACTCCGCGATGGTCATGCTCGCGGCAACCCGCAGCCGCGAGTCCCGCCGGTCCCGCAGCGCCTGCGTCCCCGCGTCGAACACCTCCGCCGCCTCCACCACCCGCCGCGCCCAGTCGGTGACCAGCGCCCCCGCGTCGGTGAGCCGTGATCCCCGCGGCGACCGCTCCACCAGCGCGACCCCCAACTGCCGTTCCATGGACCGGATCCGGCTGCTGGCGGCGGGCTGGGTGATGCCGAGTTCCCGCGCCGCCCGGCCGAGGCTGCCGAGCCGCGCGACGGCGAGCAGCAGCTCCAGCGCGCCCAGCTCGGGCACCCGGTGCGACAGCCCGCCGCCCGTTCCCGCCGCCCGGACCGGCTGGTCGTCCGTCCTGTCACTCCCGCTCATAAACCCACCTTATGCCCCCATAGGCCGGCACTCCCTGGTGGCCGCCCCGCCAGGGGAGCACGGTGGATCCATGGTCACCGCCGTCCCCCGCCTTCCCACCCACAGAGGGCACACCGATCACCTGGGCCCCACCCACCCCCGCGCCGCCGCCGACGCCGTCCGTCACCTCGGACCCAACTGGTACGCCCCCGTCATGGGCACCGCGATCGTGGCCACGGCGGGCGCCGGCCTCCCGTTCGGCGCCCCCGGCCTGCGTACCCTCTGCACGGCGTTCTGGGCGCTCTCCCTGCTCCTGCTGGCCGGCCTGCTCGTCGCGCGGGCCGTGCACTGGGTCCGGCACGGGGACCGGGCGAGGGCCCATCTCATGGATCCGGCGGTGGCACCGTTCTACGGGTGTCTCTCGATGGCCCTGCTCGCCGTCGGCGGCGGCGCCCTCGTCGTCGGCCGGGACTGGATCGGCACCCCCGCGGCGGTCGCCCTGGACGCCGTCCTGTTCACCGCGGGCACCCTGACCGGTCTGACGGTCGCCGTGGCCGTCCCGTACCTGATGATCACGCGTCACCGGCTCGACGCCTCCCAGGTCAGCCCCGTATGGCTGCTCCCCCTGGTCGCCCCGATGGTGTCCGCGGCCCTCGGCCCTCTCCTCGTACCTCATCTGCCGGCCGGCGCACCCCGCGCGACCCTGCTGCTGGCCTGCTTCGCGATGTTCGGCCTGAGCCTGCTGGCCACGCTGGTGATGCTGCCGATGATCTTCGCCCGGCTGCTCACGGGTGGTCCGCCGCCGCTCGCCCTCACCCCGGCCCTGTTCCTGGTCCTGGGTCCGCTGGGGCAGTCCACGACGGCCGTGGACAAGTTCGCCGCCGCCGCGCCGGGAGTCGTGCCGGCCCCGTACGACCGGGGTCTCGTCGTCCTGGCGGTGCTCTACGGCGTGCCGGTGCTGGGGTTCGCGCTGTTCTGGCTCGCGCTGGCCGGCGCGATGGTGGTGCGGGCCCGCCGCCGGGGCATGGGCTTCACGATGACCTGGTGGGCGTTCACCTTCCCGGTGGGCACGTGCGTCACGGGCGCCGAGGGACTCGGACGGCACACGGGGCTCGTGGTCTACGACGGCCTCGCGACCGCCCTGTACGCCCTGCTGCTCGCCGCCTGGGCCGTGGCCGCCGTGCACACGGCCCGGGGCCTGTTCAGCGGACGGCTGCTCGCAGCGCCTCGCCCAGTACCCACGGGGCCCGCGCCAACGACGGCCCGTACCACGTGAGATGACGTCCGTCGACGAGCGCGCACGGCACCCCGGGGAACTCCTCGGGGCCGTCGTCCCGGGTGAAGCGGTACGGCTCGTCGGGCAGCACGACCAGGTCGAGGCGGGAGCCGCGCAGTGCGTCGGCGGAAACCCGCGGATACCGCTCGGTGTGGTCCGCGTACGCGTTGTCGACGCCGAGGCGCGCCAGCAGGTCCCCGGCGAAGGTGTCCCGGCCCAGCACCATCCAGGGGCGCCGCCAGACCGGCACGGCCGCGCGCAGCCGGACCGACAAGCCGGGTGGGTCGAGCCATGCCGTCTCGGCCTCGTCCAGCCAGCGCGGTCGCCCGCGCACGCCGCACGCCCCGGTCACCCGCTCCAGTTCACGGAAGGCGCCCGGCAGATCCCGTACCTCGGTGACCAGGACCTCGATGCCCGCCTGCCGCAGCGCGCTCAGGTCGGGCTCGCGATTCTCCTCCTCGTTGGCGATCACCAGGTCCGGGGCGAGCGCGACGATCCGCCCGACGTCCGGGTTCTTGGTGCCGCCCACGCGTGCGACGTCGAGCCCGGCGGGGTGGCTGCACCAGTCGGTCGCCCCGACGAGCACGCCCGGCGCCGACACGGCGACCGCCTCGGTCAGGGAGGGGACCAGCGACACCGCCCTCGGCCGCACTCCCGTGCCCGAGCCCGCGCGCCGCTCACCGGCTGAGATCGTCGACCGCCTCGATGTGGTCCGCGACGGCGACGACCAGGACGCGGGTGTCCTCCTCGGTGGCCCGCCAGCGGTGGCGCACGCCTCCGGTCAGGTACAGGGTGTCGCCCTTGCCCAGGCGGTACGCGCGGCCCTCCGCCTCGACCTCGACGACGCCTTCGGCCACGTACATCAATTCGTCGTTGCGGTGCTGGAACTCCCGGCCGGCGTCCTGGTCGCCGGAGAACTCCATGGCGTGCAACTGGTGGTGACCGCGCACCAGGGGGCGCACACGGGGCTCATGGGTGAACTCGGAGTCGTCGGCGCGCACCACGTCGACACTGCGCGCGGGGTCGGCTGCCGCCAGCAGTTCCACGCGGGTCGTGCCGAGGGCGTCCGCCACGCGTTCCAGGGAGCGCGTACTGGGCCGGGCCCGCTCGTTCTCGACCTGGCTGAGGAACGGCACCGACAGGCCGCTGCGCTCGGCGACGACGGCGAGGGTCAGCTCAAGCGCCCGGCGCCGCCGCCTGACGGCCGCGCCCACTCGAAGGGATTCCTTGTTCTCGTCCATCGCCTCGGCTCCCCCCTGTGCGTCGTCGGTGCGCGGGTTCCTGATGTGTTGTCTGCACCCTACGGGTGTTCGCCAAACCGTTTCATGCGGCCGTCACATCCCCGTAAACATTGCCTCATCGGTCGTGTATATGCCGCGAGGGGCGGTCGGCACCGTACGGTACCGTCCGCCCCTCTTCGTCGTGCTCGTCCGCTACTGCGGAGTCATGCGTTCCACCATGTCCGGGTGCTCCTTGAGCCACGCGGCCACGGCGTCCTCCTCATGACCCTGGCCGCGGTCCTTGATCTCGGCCTCCAGGCTGCCGAGTTCGTCCTCGCTCATCTTGAAGTTCTTGATCCACTTGGTGAGCTGCGGATACTCGCCGGGGAACTTCTTGTTCGAGATGGTCCGGATCGTGTTGCCCTCACCGAACAGCTTCTTCTCGTCCGACAGCTTCGTCAGCTCGTACTCGCTGTACGCCCAGTGCGGCGACCACAGGACGACGGCGACGGGCTCCTTCTTGGCGTACGCGCGCTTCAGTTCGGCGAGCATCGCGGGCGTGGAGCCGTCGACGACCTTGTACTCCTTGTCGAGGCCGTAGCCCGGAAGCACGTCCTTCTTCAGGAGGTTCATCTCGCCGGTGCCCGGCTCGATCCCGATGATCCTGCCGTCGAACGTGTCGGCCTTGCCCTTGAGGTCCGCCAGGGACCTGACGTCCTTGACGTAGGAGGGCACCGCGATCTCCAGGGACGTCGGCTCGTACCAGGTGCCGAGGTCCTTCAGGTTGTCCTTGTGCTTGTTCCAGTAGTTCGACTGCGCGTACGGCAGCCAGGCGTCGAAGTTGAGGTCGATGTCACCGGAGGCCAGACCCGTGTAGACCGGGCCGACGTCCATCTGCTTCAGGTTCAGCGTGTAGCCGCGCCGGGCCAGGACGTTCTTCCACAGGTAGGTGACGGCGACGTCCTCGTCCCAGGGGAACCAGGCGACGTCGATGGCCTTCTTCGCCTCGGCGGGGGTGTCCGAGGAGGAACTCGCGACCGGGGCCAGCTCGTCGACGACCTTGGAGTTGCTCTTCAGCCAGGTGCGCACGGCGTCCTGCTGGGCGCCCTTGCCGGCCTTGTTGATCTCCGCCTCAAGACTGGTGAGCTGGTCCTCGGTCATCTTGAAGTTCTTGAGCCACGTGCCGACGACCGGGTCGTCCTTCGCGAAGCCCTTGCGGGACAGCGTGTGCACACCGTCGCCCTTGCCCCAGGCACCCTTGGTGTCCTTGAGCTTCTTCAGCTTGTACTCGCTGTACGCCCAGTGCGGCGACCACAGCGTGCCGACGAACGGCTCCTTCTTGGCGTACGCGCGCTTCAGCTCGGCCAGCATCGCGGGCGTCGAGCTGTCGACGACCTTGTACTCCTTGTCGAGCCCGTACTCCTTGAGGACCTTCGTCTTGAGCAGGCCCATCATGCCGGCGCTGGACTCGATGCCGGTGATCTTGCCGTCGAACTCGCCCGCCTTGCCCTTGAGGTCCTCCAGGGTGTCGATGCCGTCCATGTAGGCGGGCACGCTCAGCTCCAGGGACGTCGGGCCGAACCAGGAACCCATGTCGTCGAGCTGCTTGCCGTACTTCTTCCAGTACTGCTCGTGCGTGACGGGCAGCCAGGAGTCGGTCTGGAAGTCGATGTCGCCCTGCGCCAGGGAGGTGTAGAGGGGGCCCGCGTCGAACTGCTTGACCTCGACCTCGTAACCGCGCTGCTCCAGGATCTCCTTCCACAGGAAGGTGGAGGCAACGCCCTCGTCCCAGGGGATGTAACCGATGCTGATCTTCTTGCCCTGGCCGACGTTCTTGGAGTCGGAGGCCGTGGCCTCGCTGCCCGCGGAGCCGAACACGCCCATGCCGCCCGCGACGAGCGCCAGCACGACGACACCGATCACGGCCACGGTGGGCTGCGGACGGTAGGTCCAGATCTTCAGGCCCTGCGCGGCGCGCAGCTTGGCGGCGGCACGGCGGCCGAGCGGCGAGACCTGGCTGCCCAGCGCGCTGGTCATCCGGTCCAGGTAGATGGCGAGGATGACGATGGCCACGCCCGCCTCGGAGCCGAGGCCGACGTTCAGCTGGCCGATCGCCTCGTTCACGTCACCGCCGAGCCCGCCGGTGCCGACCATCCCCGCGATGGCGGCCATGGACAGACCCAGCATGATGACCTGGTTGACGCCCGCCATGACGGTGGGCAGGGCCAGCGGCAGCTGGACGCGCAGCAGGATGTTGCCGGGGGTGGTGCCGAACGCGTCGGCGGCCTCGACCAGTTCCTTGTCGACCTGCCGGATGCCCAGCTCGGTCATGCGGACGCCGGGTGCCAGCGCGAAGATCAGGGTGGCCACGATGCCCGCGGGGGCGCCGGTGCCGAAGAACAGGATCGCCGGGATCAGGTAGATCATCGCCGGCAGCGTCTGCATGAAGTCGAGCACGGGCCGCACGACGCTGCTGACCCGGTCCGAGCGCGCCGCCCAGATGCCGACGGGCACCGAGATGACGAGCGCGATGATCGTCGCCACCAGGACGAGCGACAGCGTCACCATCGCGTTCTCCCACAGTTCGAGGGAGTCGATGAACGCGAATCCCACGAAGGTGAGCAGACCTGCCGAGGTGCCGCGCAGCCAGAACGCGATGACCGCGAAGATGCCCGCGAGGAGGAGCGGTTCGGGGGCCTGGAGGACGGCGTTGATGCCGTCGTAGGCGCCGAGGAAGACGGTCTTGAAGAAGTCGAAGAGCCACGCCATGTGGTTCAGCAGCCAGTCGACCGCGTCGTTGACCCAGTCGCCGAAGGGGACTCTAGGCATCGGTCTTCACCGCCCCGAGGGTCTTGCCGCCGGGAGAGTCGCAGGGCGCGGGTTCCCCCTGTTCGTCGCCGAGGAAGCCGATGAGCCGCCGCCGTGGCACGACTCCGACCAGCTTCCCCTTCTTGTCGACGACGGCGACGGGGTGCGTCAGCCGCGCGCTGATCGCGCACAGGTCACCGAACGAGGAGTCGGGCCGGGCGGTCTCGCAGCCGCAGTCCGCCTCGTCGCCGCGCAGCTCCGTGTCCATGACGGAGGCCGCGGTGAGGACCCGGGAACGGTCGACGTCCTGGGTGAAGGAGGCCACGTAGTCGTTCGCGGGGCGTACGAGGATGTCCTCGGCGGTGCCTATCTGCACGATCCGGCCGTCCCGCATGACGGCGATGCGGTCGCCCAGGCGCATGGCCTCGTTGAGGTCGTGGGTGATGAACACGATGGTCTTCTTGAGTTTCTTCTGCAGTTCGATGAGCTGGTCCTGCATGTCGCGGCGGATCAGCGGGTCGAGCGCGCTGAACGACTCGTCCATCAGCAGCAGGTCGGCGTCGGTGGCGAGCGCGCGGGCGAGGCCCACCCGCTGCTGCATACCGCCGGACAGCTCGTCGGGCCAGGACTTCTCCCAGCCGGCGAGGCCCGCCAGCACCAGGGCCTTGTTGGCGCGCTCGTGGCGTTCGGCGCGCGGCACCCCCTGCACCTCAAGGCCGTACGCGGCGTTCTCCAGGACGCTGCGGTGCGGGAAGAGCGCGAAGTGCTGGAAGACCATGCTGACCTTGCGGGAGCGGACCTCGCGCATCTCACGGTCGTTCAGCGCGGTCAGGTCCTGCCCGTCGAAGACCACGCGTCCCTCGGTCGGCTCCAGGAGCCCGTTGAGCATGCGCAGCAGCGTGGACTTGCCGGACCCCGAGAGTCCCATCACGACGAAGATCTCGCCGGGTTCCACCGTGAAGGAGGCGTCGATCACCGCGGCGGTGATGCCGTCGGCGCGCAGTTCCTCGCGGTCGGCTCCCCCTCGCAGTCGCTCGACGGCCTCGCCGGGTCGTCTGCCGAACACTTTGTAGAGCTGTTCCGCCTGCAGCCTGGATGACACAAGTACCTCTCCGGTCGAACGAAGACGGCCCGCCTCCCCCGCCGGCGGGCCGTGGAGCGATGCGGGTTCCGCCCGCTCATCCGGTCCGCGCATGTTCAGTGTTGTTGAAAATGCGACCGGGTTCGCTCCGGATCGGCGCCTGCCCTGACTCGGATGGCCCAAACCCGACCGTGTTCCAGTTCACACGGTGTTTACTTCGGGAAGGTTGCGGAACTCGCCTGCGCCCCCTTTCCGCAACGGGCCCGCAATGGACCGTGCGGCCACCGTCCGCGCCGCAGGGTGACTGTCAGTGGCGTACGGCATGATGCGGGGCGTGACGCAGCAGACTCAGCAGCCCCGGCGAACCATGCTCCTCGACACCGCATCCCTGTACTTTCGCGCCTACTTCGGGGTGCCGGAATCCGTGAAGGCCCCGGACGGCACTCCCGTGAACGCCGTACGGGGACTTCTTGAGTTCATCGACCGGCTCGTGAAGGACCACCGGCCGGACGACCTGGTGGCCTGCATGGACGCGGACTGGCGCCCGCAGTGGCGGGTCGACCTGATCCCCTCCTACAAGGCGCACCGCGTCGCCCAGGAGACCGAGACGGGCCCGGACGAGGAGGAGGTGCCCGACACCCTCTCGCCGCAGGTGCCCGTCATCGAGGAGATCCTGGACGCGCTGGGCATCGCGCGCGTGGGCGTCGAGGGGTACGAGGCGGACGACGTGATCGGCACGTTCACCGGCCGCGCCACGGGCCCGGTCGACATCGTCACCGGCGACCGCGACCTGTACCAACTGGTGGACGACGCACGGGGCGTCCGCGTGCTGTACCCACTCAAGGGCGTCGGCTCCCTGCAGGTCACGGACGAGGCCTGGCTGCGCGAGAAGTACGGCGTCGACGGGCCGGGGTACGCGGATCTCGCGCTGCTGCGCGGCGACCCCAGCGACGGGCTGCCGGGCGTGCCGGGCATCGGCGAGAAGACGGCGGCCAAACTGCTGGCCGAGTTCGGGGACCTGGCCTCGATCATGGCGGCGGTGGACGACCCGAAGGCCAGGCTCACCCCGTCGCAGCGCAAGCGCCTGGCCGAGTCACGGCCGTACGTGTCGGTCGCCCCGAAGGTCGTCAAGGTGGCCGGTGACGTGCCCCTGCCGGAGGTGGACACGGCGGTGCCCCGCTCTCCCCGCGACCCGGCGGCCCTGGACGCGCTGGCGGCCCGGTGGGGTCTCGGCGGCTCGTTGACGCGGTTGCTGTCGACTCTGGGGGCATGAGAGGGACACTGGACACGTGGGGCCGCCCCCTCGCCCCCTGTTCAACTGAGGCGTGTCACGGGGGTGCGACACAGGGAGAGGTGCTAACTTAGGTAAGCCTTAGCGAACTTATCCAGGAGGCCGTTATGGCAGAGCGTCCGGCACGCAAGGCTCCCAGGCCGCACTCCGCGCGGGTCGTCCGTACGGAGCGGCTCACTCCGCACATGCAGCGCGTGGTCCTCGGGGGCGAGGGGCTCGCCGACTTCACCGCGGGCACCAGCACCGACCACTACGTGAAGCTGCTGTTCGACGCCGAGGGCGTGACGTATCCGGAGCCCTTCGACATGGCGCGGATCCGCGAGGAGTTCCCCCGCGAGCAGTGGCCCGTCACGCGTACGTACACCGTGCGCGCCTGGGACCCCGAGCAGCGCGAACTGACCCTCGACTTCGTGATCCACGGCGACGAGGGGCTCGCCGGGCCCTGGGCGGCCCGCGTACAGGCCGGCGAGCTCGTGCGGTTCCTCGGACCGGGTGGGGCGTACGCGCCCGACACCGGGGCCGACTGGCATCTGCTGGCCGGTGACGAGAGCGCACTGCCCGCCATCGCCGCCTCGCTGGAGGCCATGCCCCACGGAGCGCAGGTGCGCGCCTTCGTGGAGGTCTCCGGGCCCGAGGAGGAGCAGAAGTTCGACTCCGCCGTGGAGGTCGTCTGGCTGCACCGTGGTGACCGGCCGGTCGGCGAGGCCCTGGTGGCGGCCGTCCGGGCCCTTGAGTTCCCGGCGGGCCGGGTGCACGCGTTCGTGCACGGCGAGGCGGGCTTCGTGAAGGAGCTGCGGCGGCTGCTGCGCGTCGAGCGGGAGATTCCCCGTGAGGACATCTCCATCTCCGGGTACTGGCGGCTGGGGCACAACGAGGACGGGTGGCAGGCCGCGAAGCGGGACTGGAACGCCCAGGTGGAGGCGGAGCAGGAGGGTGCGCCTCCTGCCGCCTCCGCCTGAGGAACTCCTCCGGGGCGGTGTTCGGAGCGTGTCCGCGGGCCGGTGGGGGCTGAGCGCGCCCACGCTGCGTACGCTGACCAGGTGAGACGCAAGAGCAGGATTCCGCCCTCGCCCCTGCCCCAGCGCGAAGGGGTGGACCCGGTGCGGGTGCGGATGCCGGCCGACGGGGCCTGGAGCACCGTACGGGAGCATCTACTGGAGCGGCTCGCACCACGGGCCGCGGTGATCGACGCGATGCTCGCCGCCGGGGACATCGTGGACGCGGACGGGCGGCCGGTGACGGCGGACACGGCCTACGTGCCCGGGATGTTCGTGTGGTTCCACCGGGAACTGCCCGACGAGGAGCGGGTGCCGTTCCCCATCGAGATCGTCCACCACGACGGCCACATCGTGGTCGCCGACAAACCCCACTTCATCGCCACGACACCCCGGGGCAGCCATGTCACCGAGACGGTTCTCGCCCGGCTGCGGCGGGACCTCGGGCTGCCGTCGCTGGGCGCCGCACACCGGCTCGACCGGCTCACCGCCGGGCTCGTGCTGTTCACGGTGCGGCCCGAGGAGCGCGGCGCGTACCAGTCGCTGTTCCGCGACCGGCTCGTACGCAAGGAGTACGAGGCGGTGGCGGCGTACGCACCGGCGCTGGACCTGCCCGTGACGGTCCGCAGCCGGATCCTCAAGGAGCGGGGGGTGCTCGCCGCCCGGGAGGTGCCGGGCGAGCCGAACGCCGAGACCCGGGTCGAGCTGCTGGAGCACCGGGAAGGCCGGGGCCGCTACCGGCTGCTGCCGCACACCGGGCAGACCCATCAACTGCGGGTGCACATGAGCGCGTTGGGTGTGCCGATCCTCGGCGACCCGCTGTATCCGGTGGTCACCGGCCCCGTGCCGGCCGGTGACTTCCGGCGCCCGCTCCAACTGCTGGCGCGGGTGCTGGAGTTCACCGATCCGGTCACGGGGCACCGCCATTCGTTCCGCAGCGGACGGGCCCTCCAGGCCTGGTCGGCGCACGACGACTGGGCCGGTGCCGGACTCCCCCGGTGACGTCGTGGCAGCCGGGCTCAGGCCCGGACGCCGGGACGGCCGGGCTCAGTAGCCGCGCCACCAACGCAGGAACCGCTGCCAGGCGCCGAGCCGTTGCCCCGGTCCGGCAGCCGGGTCGGCGGCCGCGGGCTCCGGCAGGTCGATCGTGGGGCGCGGCACCGAGGCGGCCTCCAGGGACGGGTCGGAGAGGTCCCAGTCGGGGCGGGGGCGAGGCACCTCACCGACGCCGGGCCGCTCCATGACGTCCTGCGGTGAAACCGGGGCGAACACGACCGGCAGTTCCGCCAGGTGCCGCGAGGAGATGGACGCCGTCCATGTCAGGTCGTCCTCGTCCACGGCGAGCTGGACATCCGGGAGCCGCTTGAGGAGCGCGTCGACGCCGACGTCCGCGATGGCACGGCCGATGTCCTGGCCGGGGCACTCGTGCGGGCCGCCGCCGAAGGCGAGGTGCGAGCGGTTGCCCATCATGTTCGCCTTGAGGTCCGGGCGGACGTGCGGGTCGACGTTGCCGGCCGCCATCCCGAGGAGCAGCCCGTCGCCCTTGCGGATGCGCTGTCCGCCCAGCTCCGTGTCCTGCTTGGCGAAGTAGCCGAGGACGTTGCTGAACGGCGGCTCGTTCCACAGGGACTGCTCCACCGCCTGGGGCACCGTCATCTGGCCGCCGTTGAGCTGGGCGCGGAAGCCCGGGTCGGTGAGCACCACGCGCAGCACGTTGGCCAGGAGGTTCGCCGTGGCCTCGTACGCGGCGAGGAGGACGACCCGCAGATGCTGGCCCACCTCCTCGTCGGTGAGTCCGGCCGGGTGGTTGATGAGGTGGCTGGTGAAGTCCTCGGCGGGCTCGGCCCGGCGGCGGACCGTGAGGCGCATCAGCACGCTCATGACGTACTCGTTGCTGGCGATCGCGGTCTCGGTGCCCTTGAGGAGGTCGCGGGTGGCCTGCACCATCCGGTCGTCGTACTCCTCGGGCATGCCGAGGATCTCGCACAGGACGGCCATCGGCAGGTGTTCGGCGAACTGGGAGACCAGGTCGGCGGTGCCGCGGTGACAGAAGTGGTTGACCAGCTCCTGCGTCCAGTGGCTGATGTGGCGGCGCAGGTCACGGGAGTTGATGGTCGACATGGCGCCCATCACCGAGCCACGCAGCCGCTGGTGCTCGTCGCCCTCGGCGTGGGAGCAGATGGGCTGCCAGGTGATGAGCGGCATCAGCGGATGGTCGGGGCCCGCGGTGCCGTCCAGGAGGGGGGTCCAGATCCGGCTGTCGCGTGTGTAGACCGACGGGTTGCTGATCATGTGGAGGTTCTCGCCGTGTCCGAGCACCATCCAGATGGGCACGTCGTTGTGGAGCAGCACGGGCGCGACGGCGCCGTGCTCGGCGCGCAGCTTCTCGTACAGCCCCGCGAGATCCTGCGCGTCGGGCCCGTACAGCCGGCGCAGCCCGCCGGGCCCGGTGCCATGGGCCGGACAGCCCGGCGGCGGCCCGGCCATGGGGTCGTCCGTGTCGGTCAGAGAGTGAGATTCAGGCGTCACGGTGATCGCTTTCGGGGAGGGATTGTTGGGGGGACAGCGCTCGCGGGGCGGGTTGAAAGACAGGGGCGCAGCCCGGTCTTCAGGGGCGCGGGGCTGTGTCGATCTGCGGCTCCGCCGCGTGGGCGCGACCAGCCCCCACCGGACCCGCAGGTCATCACGGCGCACGCAGCGGAGCGCTCACGCCGAGGCCATGGCAATCGAGTGCAGAAACCGCATCAACGTCATCAGCACGTCCCGGCTGGAAGCCCGCCGCCGCGCGTCGCACTGCATCATGGGAATCTCCTCGGGCAGGTCGAGCGCCGCCCGCAGGTCCTCCATGGGGTAACGGGGGCCGTCCGGGAAGTCGTTGACGGCGACGACGAACGGCACGCCACGCTCCTCCAGCCGTCCGATGACGTCGAAGCTGACCTCCAGGCGCCGGGTGTCGACCAGGACGACCGCGCCCAGAGCGCCTTCGAACAGGCCGTTCCACAGGAACCAGAAGCGTTCCTGTCCGGGGGTGCCGAACAGGTACAGCACCAGCTGTTCGGTGATGCTGATGCGGCCGAAGTCCATCGCGACGGTGGTGGCCGTCTTCGTGTCGGAGCCGTAGTTGTCGTCGACCCCGATGCCGGCCTGCGTCATGGTCTCTTCGGTGGTCAGCGGCCTGATCTCGCTGACGGAACCCACCATCGTCGTCTTGCCGACCCCGAAGCCGCCCACGATCACGATCTTCACCGCGGCGGTCGCCGTGTGCGGGAGGTGGTCCTCGGCGCGGGGCCCCGGGACGGTGTCAGAGCTTTTGAAGTCCATGCATCACCGCTTCGAGAAGGGAACGGTCGGGCAGCTCCGCGCGGACGATCGGAGCGCGCGCCTGTACCAGTTCAGCCGTCAGCAGCTCGGTCAGCAGTACGGTCACCACGCTGAACGGCAGATTGAGATAGGCCGAGACCTCGGCCACGGACATGGGGGCCTGGCAGAGCCGGAGCAGCGCCGACTGTTCCGGCTGGGCGGTGGGCGGGGCATCGGCGCACGCCACGATTAAGGTCACCAGGTCGAGTTCGGCACGGTCGCCGCCCTCGACCTGGCCGGTGACGACGTACAGCCGTTCCGGCTCGCGGGGCCGGCCCGGCCCGCCCGGCCCGGCGTGCGGGCCGGGCCCTTCCGGCGGGGGCGCGGGTTTCGGTTTGTGAGCCGCCTTGGGCAGGCGGCGGCGTCGTTGAGGAGGGCTCATACGGTCTGCCCGTTCCGCCGGGGCGGACTCGTGAGGTGCGCGCCGATCCGGACGACGAGGTCACGCATCCGGGCGCTCATGAGTCCGGCGTCGACGTGGGCCTCCGCCAGCACCGCGAGATAGGCGTTGGGGCCCGCGGCCATCATGTAGAAGTAGCCGCCCTCCATCTCGATGATGACCATGCGCATCTTGCCGTCGGTGTCGGGGATCTCGGTGGCGACGGCCCCGGCGAGGCTCTGCAGTCCGGCGCAGGCCGCGGCGATGCGGTCGGCGGCGTCGGGGTCGCCGCCGTAGCGGGCGATGCGCAGACCGTCGGCGGAGAGGACGACCACCTGCCGGGTGCCGTACACCCCGTCGGACAGCTCCTTGAGCATCCAGTCGAAATTGGCGCGCTGCTGGATCACTTGAGGTCCCCCTCGTCGTCGGCCTCGGTGCGGGCCGGACTGTTCGTCGCTCCGGGCGTCTGCTGCGGGTCGCCGTCGCCTTTGAGGCCGGCCATGAACGCCTCGACCCACAGCCCGGGTTCCTTCTCTTCCTTCTTCTTCTTGGGCACCTGGGTGGACGACCGGGTCCAGTCGATGACGGGGCGGCCCTCCTTGCGAGCGGCCTCCGCTTCCGCCGCGGCGGCCCTGGCCTCCTTCACCCGCTGGCTGTACGGGACGTGGACCCTGCTGCGGCGCTGCGGCAGCCCGTTGGCCGTCCACTCGGTGACCTCGGGGACGTCGTCCTCCATCTCGTCCGGCTTGGAGGTACGGGGTCCGGTGGTGGGGCGGCGCTTCTTCTCGACGCGCTGGGGGCCCTCGACGCCGTCGAAGTCGACCTTGGGCACGGCCGCCGCGCCGATGCCGTGGGCGAGACCGGGTGCGTTCTCCTCGGTGAGCAGCTTGCGCGGTACGACGAGGACCGCGCGTACGCCGCCGTACGCGGACTGGCGCAGGGAGACCTGCATGTCGTACATGTCCATGAGGCGCCCGACGACGGCGAGGCCCAGGCGGGGGTCCTCACCGAGCTGGTTGAGGTCGGGGCCCTTCGCCGCCTGCGCGAGCATCCGTTCGGCCCGGGTGCGGGCCTCCTCGCTGAGGCTGACGCCGGCGTCCTCGATCTCGATGGCCACACCGGTCTGCACCTCGACGGCGGTGACGTGGACCTTGGTGTGCGGCGGGGAGTAGCGCGTGGCGTTGTCGAGGAGTTCGGCGGCGGCGTGGATGACGGGCTCGACGTGGATGCCGTCGACGCTCACCTTGGCGATGGAGTGCAGCTCGATGCGCCGGTACTCCAGGATGCGGGACATGGCGCCGCGCAGCACGCTGTACAGCGGGACCGGCGCGGGCCACTGGCGGCCGGGGCGTCCGCCGCCGAGGACGGCGATGGAGTCGGCGAGACGGCCGATCAGCGCGGTGCCGTGGTCGATGCGCAGCAGGTCGTCGAAGACCTCGGGGTTGCGCCCGTGGTCCTCCTCCATCTCGCGCAGTTCCACGTTCTGCTGGTGGACGATCGCCTGCACGCGGCGGGCGATGTTGACGAAGGAGCGCTGCGCGGCCTCGCGCTGCAGTTCCTCGTGGTCGATGATCCGCAGCAGTTCGATCAGGAGTGTGCGCTGGGAGCGGGGGATGTTCCGCTGGGCGGGGTCGTTGTCGACGAGCCGCCGGACCGTCTCCTCGGGGGAGCGGCCGCCGCGCATCGCCTTGAGGACGGTGGGCAGCAGGTGCTCGCGGAGATGGTCGATCTCCGCGTCGTGCAGGGAGACGCGCCGTTCCATGGATTCCGTGCGGCGGGCGAGTTCGGCCCGGGCCGCGCGGATGACCCGGCCGCGCCGGACCGCTTCCGCCGCTGTGGCGATCACGAGCAGGGTCGCGACGGCTCCGCACCAGCCGACGGCCGCGCGAGCCGGCTGCGTCACCAGGGCGACGGCGGTACCGGTCGCGACGGCCATCACTATGGCCGGCAGCAGCAGCACGCGCGCGTAGGGGACGTCACGGCCACCGGGAGGCAATTGAACACTCACCATGTATGCCCTCTGAGACAAATCGACTGGAGGTCGGGGGGGAGGTATCTGGATCTTCAGAACTTGGGGGAACAAGCGCACGAATTCATCTCAACTCGGTGCGCTGCGGGCGAGCTTAGTCCGACCGGATCATCGCTGTGTCATATTCAGCAACCACCTGAAATCGCCCTCGCAACAGGAGTACGCTCAGCCCCATTTACACGCCACGCATCCATACGAACACCCAGCGTGACGGCGTACGGGCATACGAAAGCCCCTCATCAGAAGGGGTGATGGGGGCTTTCGCGCCGCTGCGGGACGTGTCCGGACCCGGGCACCCCATGGTCAGGGGCCCGGATCCGTCCGGTCGCTCGGCGGCTTCGGCGTCCGGGTGCCTCGGCGGCTCAGCCCACCGAGGAGTACGCCACCACTCCGCGCAGTAGTTGGTCGACCGCCTTACGGGCGTTCTTCGCCACCGTCGAACTCGCGGCGGACGACGTCGGTGCCGCCGCCGAGATCTGCCCGAGCACGTCGATGACCTGCTTGCACCAGCGCACGAAGTCACCGGCGGGCATCTCCGCCTCGCGCAGCACCTCGTCGAGGCCCTTGCCCGACGCCCACTCGTGCGCCGCCCAGGCGAAGCCCAGGTCGGGCTCGCGCTGGCCCACACCCTCGGTCTGGGTGATGCGGAAGTCCTCCTCCAGGGCGTCGAGGCGGCCCCAGATGCGGACCATCTCACCCAGTGCGGCCTTCGCCCTGCCGGACGGCAGCTTGGGCGCCATCGCGTCGTCGCCGACCCGGGACTCGTACACCAACGCCGAGACGCACGCGGCCAGTTCGGCCGGTCCCAGGCCCTCCCAGACTCCCTCGCGCAGGCATTCGCTGGAGAGCAGGTCCATCTCGCCGTACAACCGGGCGAGCCGCTTGCCGTGCTCGGTGACCTCGTCTCCCCGCAGGTAGTCCATCTCGGTCAGCAGCGCCACGATGCGGTCGAAGGTGCGGGCGATGGTGTTCGTCCGGCCCTCGATGCGCTGCTCCAGCTGCGCGGTGTCGCGGCGCAGCCGGTGGTAGCGCTCGGCCCAGCGGGCGTGGTCCTCGCGGTCGCTGCACCCGTGGCAGGGGTGGGCACGGATGGCGGTCCTCAGCCGGGCGATCTCGCGGTCGTCGGCGGCCTCGGCGCGCCTCTTGCGGTGCCGGTCGGGCACGATGTGCCCGGCCTTGGTCCGCAGCGCGGAGGCCAGGTCGCGGCGCGACTGCGGTGAGCGCGCGTTGAACGACTTCGGGATGCGCATCCGCTCCAGGGCCTCCACGGGCACCGGGAAGTCCATCGACGCGAGCCGCTTGACCTGCCGCTCGGCGGTGAGCACGAGCGGGCGGGGTCCGTCGTGCTGCTCGAAGCCCCGGTGGCCGTTGGACCGCCCCGCGGGCAGCCCCGGGTCGAGGACCAGCGCGAGCCCCGCGAACTTGCCGGTGGGCACGTGGATGATGTCGCCCGGCTTGAGCTTCTCCAGTGCGACGGCCGCCTCGGCGCGCCGCTGGGAGGCGCCCTGCTTGGCCAGCTCGGTCTCCCGGTCCTTCAGCTCGCGCCGCAGTCGCGCGTACTCGTCGAAGTCCCCGAGGTGGCAGGTCATCGACTCCTTGTAGCCCTCAAGTCCCTCCTCGTTGCGCTGCACCTGGCGGGAGATCCCGACGACCGACTTGTCGGCCTGGAACTGCGCGAAGGAGGTCTCCAGCAGCTCGCGCGAACGGTGCCGTCCGAACTGCTCGACGAGGTTGACCGCCATGTTGTACGAGGGCTTGAAGCTGGAGCGCAGCGGGTACGTGCGCGTGCCGGCCAGTCCCGCGAGGTGGTCGGGGTTCATCCCCCGCTGCCACAGCACCACGGCGTGGCCCTCGACATCGATGCCGCGGCGGCCTGCCCGGCCCGTGAGCTGGGTGTACTCGCCGGGGGTGATGTCCGCGTGCTGTTCGCCGTTCCACTTGACGAGCTTTTCCAGGACCACCGAACGGGCGGGCATGTTGATGCCCAGCGCGAGGGTCTCGGTGGCGAACACGGCCTTCACCAGGCCGCGTACGAACAGTTCCTCGACGACCTCCTTGAACGTCGGCAGCATGCCCGCGTGGTGGGCCGCGATGCCGCGCTCCAGGCCTTCCAGCCACTCGTAGTAGCCAAGGACGTGCAGGTCCTCGTCCGGGATGGCCGCCGTGCGCTCCTCGACCAGGGCGCGCACCCGTTCCCGGGCGTCCTCGTCGTTCAGCCGCAGGCCCGCGTACAGGCACTGCTGGACGGCTGCCTCGCAGGCCGCGCGGCTGAAGATGAACGTGATGGCGGGCAGCAGCCCTTCGGAGTCGAGCCGCTCGATGACCTCGGGCCGGCCCGGCGTCCACACCCGGGACCGCTGTCTGCGCTCGCGCTCCCGGTCGGCGTCGCGCATGGCGCGGCCGCGCTTGCGGTCCTGGTACGACGGACGGCTGGCCTCCATGCGCGCCAGGCGTGTGAGGTCGGGGTTGACGGCCTTCTTGTGGCCCTCGCCCTCCTCGAACAGGTCGTACATCCGCCGGCCGCCGAGCACGTGCTGGAACAGCGGGACGGGCCGGTGCTCGGAGACGATCACCTCGGTGTCGCCGCGCACGGTGTCGAGCCAGTCCCCGAACTCCTCCGCGTTCGACACGGTCGCCGACAGCGACACCAGCGTGACCGACTCGGGGAGGTGGATGATCACTTCCTCCCAGACGGCGCCGCGGAAGCGGTCCGAGAGGTAGTGCACCTCGTCCATGACGACGTACCCGAGGCCCAGGAGGGTCTGCGAGCCCGCGTACAGCATGTTGCGCAGCACCTCGGTGGTCATCACGACCACCGGGGCGTCGCTGTTGACGCTGTTGTCGCCGGTCAGGAGACCGACCTTGTCCGCGCCGTAACGACGGGACAGGTCCGCGTACTTCTGGTTCGACAGGGCCTTGATGGGTGTCGTGTAGAAGCACTTCTTGCCCTGCTGGAGGGCGAGATGGACGGCGAACTCGCCCACGATCGTCTTGCCGGAGCCGGTGGGCGCGGCCACCAGGACTCCTTTGCCCCCTTCAAGAGCTTTGCAGGCCTCGATCTGGAAGGGGTCGAGGCCGAAGTCGTACATCTCGCGGAAGCCCGCGAGCGCGGTGGCCTGCTCGACAGCGCGCTTCCGTGCTGCCGCGTACCGCTCGGCCGGTGAGAGGTCGTCTGTCATCGTGCTTTCGAGACTACCGGCCACCACTGACAACAGGACGATCATTATCCGATCGGAGCGCCCGGATCCCTCCCGGCCGGTTCCGTCCGGTGTGTCCGACCGCCCCCTGCCCGGCGAACCGGTACGGCGGTCCGGGAGCGGGGGCCGAGCCGTGGGAGGCCGGTTCAGGCCCCCGCCACCCGTACCGCTCCCCTTACGCACTCCGCGGTCAGCGGAAGCGGGCCGACCGGCTCACCGTCCGCGTATCCGGTGACACCCTCCGCGGCCAGTTCGACCTTCGCGGCCCGGTGCACGGTGACCATGGGGTGGTCCAGGTGGGTGCCCTTGTAGACCTGCGGGAAGACCCGCAGCAGCGAGGTGCGGCTGCACGCGCCGACCACGGTGATGTCGAAGAGCCCGTCGGTGAGGTCCGCGTCCGCGCAGATCCGCATGCCGCCTCCGTAGGAGGAGCCGTTGCCGACGGCCACCAGTGTCGCCTCGGTCTCCCGGACCTCGCCGTCGTCCAGCGTGATCCGGTACGGGAAGGGCTTGAAGGCCGCGAGTTCGGCGAGCATCGCGAGGTCGTACTTGAACCGGCCGGCGGGCCACCGCATGCGGTTGCCGCGGTCGTTGACCCGCGAGTCGAAGCCGGAGGCGAGGACCGTGCCGAACCAGGTGCCGCCCACCCGCCCGAGGTCGACGTCCCGCAGCCGGGCCCCCTTGAGCGCCTCGGCGATCGTGCGCCCCGCGGCCGCCGGGTCCCGTACGGGCAGTCCCAGCGCCCGCGCGAAGTCGTTGCCGGTGCCGACGGCGACCAGCCCCAGAGGCGTACCGGTCCCCGCGACGGCCTGCAGGGCGAGGCCTGCCATGCCGTCGCCCCCGACGGCCACCAGGGCGCCGGTACCGGCTGCCACGGCGGCACGCGCGCGTGTGAGGGCGTCCCGGGCGTTCTCGCCGAGGACCGTACGCACGGAGAAGCCCGCGGCCCGCAGAGCCGAAGCGGCCGGCTGCGCCGCACGGGCGCCCCGGCCGCGTCCCGCGGTGGGATTGACGAAGAGGGTGATCTCGCTGGTCACGGCCCGGACCCTACAAGGGCGGCGCCGAGGCCGGGTCCCGTCGTCAGGTCACGTCGTCGTAACCGTTGATCCGTTCCCGCTCGCCCTCCGGCTGCGCGGGCAGCGCGCGGTTGGCCGTCACGGGTTCGATCTCGCCGATGTCCTCAGGGGTGAGGTCGAGTTCGGAGGCCTCGTCGTCGTCGGGGCCCTCGGCCTCGCGACGGGCCCTGCGGCGGTCGTTCAGCAGGGAGAAGGCGGTGGCCGCGAAGTACAGGATCCAGATGGGTCCGGCGAGCGCCAGCATCGTCAGCGGGTCCGTGCTGGGCGTGGCGACGGCGGCGAAGACGGTGATGCCCATGATCATGCCGCGCCACCAGCCGGCCATGCGCCTGCCGGTGATCACGCCGGTCATGTTGAGCATCACCAGGAGCAGCGGGAGCTCGAAGGAAAGACCGAAGACGACGACCATGCGGGTCACGAGGTCGAGCAGGTCGTCCAGCGGCAGCAGGTTGTCGACGCCGAAGGGCGTGAACTCGATCAGGACCTTGGCGGTGGTGGGAAGCACCTTGTAGGCGAAGAAGGCTCCGCCGAGGAAGAGCGGGACGCCCGACGCGACGAACGCGTACGCGTACTTCTTCTCGCTGCGGTGCAGGCCCGGCGCGACGAACGCCCAGAGCTGGTACAGCCAGACCGGCGAGGCCAGCACGACACCGGCCATCAGCGACACCTTCAGGGCCAGCGTGAAGGGCGTCAGCAGACCGTTGATGGTGATCTGCGCACAGGGGTCGTCGGACGACGACTTCGCCAGCTGCTGGAAGGTCTTGTCGCAGCCCACCTCTTTGAGGATCGGCTCCGTGAAGAAGTTGATGATGTCGTTGTAGAAGAAGGCGGCGACGATCGTCACGAGGACGATGGCCAGCATCGCCTTCGCGAGCCGGTTGCGGAGCTCACGGAGGTGTTCCGCGAGGGGCATCCGCCCCTCGGGATCCTTCTCTTCCTTCTTGCGGGCGGACTTCAGCAACCCACGTTCCCATCTCGTGCGGCAGGCCGGCGGTCACCGGCCCCCTAGGTCAGCGCTTGGTCGTGTCCGTGGGCTCGGTGACCGGGCGGGAACTGGTCACGTCACCGGGTGCGGCCTGGATGGTGCGCTGGGGCTGCTGGTCGTCGTGCGGGGGCGCGGCCGGAGCGGCGGCGTCGTCCTTGCCCTCGCTCTTCATCGCCTTGGCCTCGCTCTTGAGGATGCGGGCGGACTTGCCCAGGGAGCGGGCCATGTCGGGAAGCTTCTTCGCGCCGAACAGCAGGATGACGACGACGAGGATGAGAATGATCTCGGGAGCGCCGAGCCTTCCGAACATAAGCTTTTACCTTCTCACCGAGGCGGCGTGGTTGGGTTGCTGCCCGACCGGTCGGACGTCTGTCCGAGGGTCGCGCTGGCAGCGATCGTAACGCTCAGGGGTGAACGCGAGGCAATCCCTGTGCGTACTCCCAGTTCGCGGTCGGCGCCTCACTCTCCGGTCCGCGACCTGCAGCGTACCTGCCGACCCTGCGGATCTGACAGGTCAGAGTGACTCAAAGCCCGGGCACAGGACGGCTCAGAGGGCGTCCGCGGAGCGGGCCACCGCGACGGACGCGTGCTCCAGATCCTCGGCGGCGCGGCTGATCCGGCGTGCGGATTCGTCGACCTGCCTGCCCAGCCGCTCCGCCTCCACGAAGACACGGACGGCGAGCACGCCGAGCACGGCGATTCCCAGGAAACCCACAGCGATCGCGAACATCGGCCAGAACATGGGTCGACCCTAAGCCCCCCGGACCGTCCCCTGCAGACGCAGGGCCCGCACCCCTCCCCCGGTGAGCAGCTCGACGATGCGCTCCCCGGCCGGTTTGCGCACCGACGTGCGGCACTGCGGGCAGGTGAAGGAGTAGAAAGTGGTCCGATGTGTCGCGCCGACGACCAGGCGCAGGGCGCTCGCGGCGAGCTCGAAGCCGCTCCGGCAGTCCGGGCACGCGGCCTTGAACACCACGGGATCCACTCTGGTCATCCCGGAGAACGCGGACGCCACGGACATCTCACTCGCACCAGACATTGCCGACCCGCTCACAGCCCTTGCTCCTGCCTGCCGTACAGCCCGTCATGAACTCCGTGCGGCCCGTCCTGCGGGCGCCGCACTCCCCCGTCACCGCCGGAGGGAGTATCCGTGACACCGTCGCGGGCCGCCTGCGAGGGGGCCTGCGCCCCGCTCCCGGCGTCGTGCGCGTCCGGTGGTCCCCATGGTCCGTCGTAGGCCGCGAGCGCCTCACGCGCCGCCCGGCGGGCGCTGTCGGCGACCTCCGGCGGCGACACGATCCGGCCGTCGCGCCCCAGCCGCAGCGCCAGGCGGCGCAGGGACGCCGGGTCCGGGGTGCGCAGCGTGATGCGCAGCCCGCCGTCCGGCAGCTCCTCTGCGCTGTCGTGGGGGTAGTACTCGGCGACCCAGCGTCCGCCGGGGCCGACCTCCACGACCACCTCGGGGTCCTCGGCGGCCGGCTGCACCAGCCCCTCCGAGAGGTCCCGCAGTTCGATCTCCGGCGGCGCGGACGGCTCGTCGAGGATCTTGATCTCGGCGACCCGGTCGAGGCGGAAGGTGCGCCGGGCCTCGGAGCGGCGGCACCAGGCCTCCACGTACGTGTGCCCGACGCTGACCAGGCGGATCGGGTCGATCTCGCGCTCGCTCAGCTCGTCCCGCGAGGGCGAGTAGTAGCGGATCCACAGTCTGCGCCGCTCGGAGATCGCCCGGTCGACGTCGGCGAAGACCCCGCCCTCCGCCTCGAAGGTGACCGACAGCCGGGAGCTGGCGCCGGCCGCCTCGCCGGAGGCGGCCTCCACCTTCGCGGTGGCCCGCAGCAGCGCCTGCCGGTCGCCCTCGCGCAGGCCCGGCAGGGTCGACACGGCCCGCGCCGCCACCAGGAGCGCGGTCGCCTCGTCGGCGGCGATCCGCAGCGGTTCCGCGACGTCGTCCGGGTTGTGCCACCAGATCCGGTCGCCGTCGGTGTCGATGTCGAGGAGGTCGCCGCCGCGGAAACTGGTCCCGCACAGCGGCAGCACGTCGAGGTCGGAGATCAGCTCGTCCTCGGTGATCCCGAAGGCCCGCGCCACGTCCTCGATGCGGGCGCCGGGGCGCTCGCGCAGATACGTCACCAGGGACAGCATCCGCCGCGTCTGGTCGATCGCGTTCGTGGGCCTGGCCGGTTTTCCTGCCACTTTCCTACGTCCCCCTCAGCCCTTGGCCACAGCGCGCAGCCGGTCCACGACGTCGGCCCGCAGCTCGGCCGGCTCCAGGACCACCACGTCGGGCCCGAACTCCACCAGCCAGGCGTCCAGACCGTGCCCGTACGGAACCTCCAACTCGTCCCACCCGTCCCCGAGTTCCCGCACGGACGCCGCCTTGGCGCGCAACGGGTAGCCCGAGCCCGTCCGCAGCCGGATCAGCGCGGTGCGGTCGGTGATGTCCCCGGCCCAGCCCGCGACGGTCTCCCGCACGGTGACGACGTCGGGCACCTCCGCCGTGTACGTGCCACTGCGCGTACGGACCTTGCCGGTGATCCGGGACAGCCGGAAGACGCGCTCGGCCCCCCGGTCGCGGTCCCAGCCGGCCAGGTACCAGTGGCCGCGCCAGCACTCCAGGGCCCAGGGCTCCACATGGCGGGGCCCTGGGCGGGCCGCGGTCGCCTTGCGGTAGTCGAAGGTGACGGGACGCCGGTCGCGGCAGGCGAGCATCAGGGGCTCGAAGGCCGCCTCGTGCACGGGGATGCGCGGCTCCAGCGCCCCATGGGGCTCGTACGGGTCGACGCCCTCGGGCAGGCCCGCGGCGCGCAGCTTCTGCAGGGCGCCGCTCGCCGCGCCCGCGAGCCGGGCCTGCTGCCAGACCTTGGCGGCGAGCCCGAGGGCCGCGGCCTCCTCGGCGTCCAGCGTGATGGGCGGCAGCCGGTTGCTGTCGCGGCGGGCCAGGTATCCGACCTCGCCGTCGAGGTTCTCCACCGTCTCGATGACCAGGCCGAGTTCGCGCAGATCGTCCTTGTCCCGCTCGAACATCCGGTTGAAGGAGTCGTCCGAGCCGGCCTCCAGATAGGCCTCGATGGACTCACGGAGTTCGCGCTTGCTGAGCGGTCGCCGCGTCCCGAGCAGACACAGCGCCAGGTTCATCAGCCGCTCTGCCTTGGCAATGGCCATCGACGCCCTTCCTATGGTGCTTCCGACCGATGACCGTACCGCCCCGGGGTGTCGTGGCAAAAGCCGAGGGTCCATGCCCGGACAGGCATGGACCCCAAGTGATCGAATCCAGTCGGACAGCGATCACGCAGCCAATGAAATACGACCTATGAAAATCGGAGCGTCAGACCCCTACGAGGTCGCAGACGAAGATCAGCGTCTCGCCGGGAGCGATACGGGCACCGGCACCGCGGTCACCGTACGCGAGGTGCGAGGGAATGATCAGCTGGCGGCGACCGCCGACCTTCATACCCTGCACACCCTGGTCCCAGCCCGCGATGACCTGACCGACGCCCAGCTTGAACTGCAGCGGCGTACCCCGGTTCCAGGACGCGTCGAACTCCTCGCCGGTGGAGAAGGCCACACCGACGTAGTGGACCGAGACGGTGTCGCCCGCCTTGGCCACCGGGCCGTCACCCTCCCAGATGTCCTTGACTTCGAGGTCCTTGGGGGGCTCGCCGCCCGGGAAGTCGATCTCGGGCTTGTCGATGCTCACGTCAGTGCTCCTGCTCGTTCTCGGTCGGACAACCCGGACAGTCTGCCATCCTCAGCTCGCGGCCAGGATGTCGACCACGAACACCAGGGTGGACTTGGCCGGCAGCTCCTCGCCCTTGGCCTCGTCGCCGTACGCCTGGGCCGGCGGAATCACCAGCAGGACCCGGTCCCCGACGTGCTTGCCGACGAGCCCCTTGTCCCAGCCCGCGATGACCTGACCCTGACCGATGACGGTGCTGAAGGGCTGACCGGTCTTCCACGACGAGTCGAAGAGCGTGGCCTTCGCCTTGCCCTCGTTCAGCTTCCACGCGGCACCGCTGTACTGCATGGTGACCGACTGGCCGCTCTTCACCTCGGCACCCTTGCCCGCGATCAGGACCTGGTCGACGAGCTTGGCCGGCGGGTCGTTCTTCGGCACCGAGATCGTCGCGGGCGCCTCGTCGTCCGCCTTGATCTGCGGCAGGTCCGACGGGATCGCCGCCTGCTTGCCCTCGACCTTGTTCGGGACGACATCGCCCACGTCCAGCGCGAACACCAGCGTGTCGGTGCCCGAGACCCCGGCCTGCTGGTTGCCCTGACTGCCGAAACCGGCGGCCGGCGGCGCCACGACCAGGACCCGGCTGCCCTCCTTCTGACCCACGAGCGCCTGCGAGAACGCCGGGATGACCGTCTCGGAACCCGCAGTGATCAACTGCGGCGCCCCGCCCTCCTGGTACGAGGAACCGAGGTCCTTGCCGCTCTTCCAGACCTTCCCGGTGAAGTTCATCGACACCAGGTCGTCCTTCTTCACCACCGAGCCGTCACCCTCGGAGACCGTGTGCACCACGAACTTGTCGGTCGGGTCACCCTTGGGCACCTCGATCGTCGCCTTCTTGCCGAAGGCACCCTTCACCGCGGGCATCGGCGACGCCGAGTCCACCGGCTTCGGCGCAGCCGCATTGGACGCGGAGGACGACGCCGACGGATCGGCCTTGTCCTTGTCGCCCTTGTCGTCGTCACTTCCGCAGGCGGACGCGGTCAGCGCCAGGGCAGGCACGATCAGGAGAGCAGCAAGTCGGCGTCGCACATCGATCCTCAGGTCGCTCGAATGGGGTCCGGCCACTCTAGGCCCTCACACCACCGGGCCGGGGCAGGCGGAACCGACCGTACCCATCGAGACATACGGAGGACGTAACACAGGACAGAACAGGGGTCCCGCACACCCGCGGTGCACAGGACCCCTGCCGAGTCGGCGAACTCCTACATGCCGGCGATCAGCTTCTCCACCCGATCGTCGACGGACCGGAACGGGTCCTTGCACAACACTGTGCGCTGCGCCTGGTCGTTGAGCTTCAGATGCACCCAGTCGACGGTGAAATCACGGCGCTGCTCCTGCGCACGCCGGATGAAGTCACCCCGCAACCGGGCCCGAGTGGTCTGCGGCGGCACGGACTTGCCCTCGAAGATCTTCAAGTCGTTGCAGATCCTCGCGGCCTGACCCCGCTTCTCCAGCAGATAGTAGAGACCCCGACGACGGTGGATGTCGTGGTAGGCGAGGTCTATCTGGGCGACGCGCGGATGCGACATCGTCATGTTGTGCTTGGCGCGGTACCGCTCGATGAGCTTGTACTTCATCACCCAGTCGATCTCGGTACCGATCCGGTCGAGGTCCTCCGACTCGATCGAATCCAGCGTGCGGCCCCACAGCTCCAGAACCTGGTCCACCACGCCCGTACGGATACCGCGGCGCTCCACGAAGTCCACGGCCTTCTCGTAGTATTCGCGCTGCACCTCCAGCGCCGACGCCTCCCGGCCACTGGCCAGACGCACCTTGCGGCGGCCCGTGATGTCATGGCTGACCTCGCGGATCGCCCGGATCGGGTTCTCCAGGGTCAGATCACGCATCACCGTGCCCGCCTCGATCATGCGCAGCACCAGATCGGTGGCACCGACCTTGAGGAGCATGGTCGTCTCGGACATGTTCGAGTCACCGACGATGACGTGCAGCCTGCGGTAGCGCTCGGCGTCCGCGTGCGGTTCGTCCCTGGTGTTGATGATCGGCCGGGAACGGGTCGTCGCCGAGGAGACACCCTCCCAGATGTGCTCCGCCCGCTGACTGACGCAGTACACCGCGCCCCGCGGGGTCTGCAGCACCTTTCCGGCACCGCAGAGCAGCTGCCTCGTGACGAGGAACGGAATGAGAATGTCCGCGAGCCGGGAGAACTCCCCGTGACGGGCCACCAGATAGTTCTCATGGCAGCCGTAGGAGTTGCCCGCCGAGTCGGTGTTGTTCTTGAAGAGGTAGACGTCGCCCGCGATTCCTTCCTCGTGCAGGCGTCGTTCCGCGTCTACCAGGAGTCCTTCCAGAATGCGTTCGCCGGCCTTGTCGTGGGTGACGAGTTCCGTCAGGTTGTCACATTCGGGAGTGGCATATTCCGGATGTGATCCCACGTCTAGATAGAGGCGGGCACCGTTTCGCAGAAAGACATTGCTGCTGCGGCCCCATGACACGACACGGCGGAAGAGGTACCGCGCCACCTCGTCGGGAGACAGGCGCCGCTGTCCCCTGAACGTACACGTGACGCCGTACTCGTTCTCCAGCCCGAAAATGCGGCGGTCCATGACTGAACATTACGCCCGAAGGCCTGTGCTGAAACGGGGTTCGGCACCTACGTTTCGATCATTTCCGAACGTGACTCCACCACCGCACCGCCGCCCGTAGCTGCGAGGACCCGCCCCGTGGCCAGCAGAACCAGCAACGCGGCACCCCCCGCCACCCCCGGTACGGCGAAACCCCGCACCGCTCCGCCCCACTCGACGACCGGCCCCGCGAGCCCCGTTCCGACCGACGCACCCACCGTGAACGTCGTCACCAGCCAGGAGAACGCCTCCGTCACCGTCCCCCGCGGCGCATGCCGGTCCACGATGATGAACGCACACGCGATACACGGCGCCAGGAACACACCCGCGAGCGCCACCAGACCCGTCATCGCCACCGCGCCCGGCATGAGCATCAGCGGCAGATAACACAGCGCCAGAAGCGCCACCAGCACCCGCAGCCGCCGCTCCGGCGCACCGCCCCACTGCCGCGCCCCGTAGACCGTGCCCCCGACGAGCGCACCCAGCCCCAGCGCCGCCATCAGCCAGCCGTACGTCGCGTCACCCCCGTGGTCGTCCGCGTACGACACACCCGCCACCGTGATGGAACCCAGCGCCATCCCCACGAAAAGGAACGCCCCCAGCAGCGCGATGAGCCCGCGCGAACGCAACGCACCCAGCCAGTGCGCCTCCCGCGGCGCCGAACGCCACGCGCGCGAGGGCCCCGACACCACTACGGAGAGGGCACCCAGGACCCCGATGACGTTGATGACGACCAGCGCCGCCTGCGCGGACCACAGGGACACGCACAGGGTCACCAGCAACGGCCCGACCGTGAACATGACCTCCTGCGCCACGGCGTCCATCGCGTACGCCGTGTGCACCTGCCCCTCCTTGCGCAGGACCGACGGCCACAGCGCCCGCAGACCGCCCTCAAGCGGCGGCGTGAAGAATCCGGCGACCACCATCAGGGCGTACGCCAGCGGAAGCGACTGCAGCCCCGTGAGGGCGAACACGCACACCCCGAGGGCGGAGACCAGCGCGGCGGGCAACTGGACCCGCGGCTGCCCGTACAGGTCCACCAGACGGCCCAGCAGCGGCTGCCCCACCGCGTTGGACACCCCGTAGACCGCGGTGAGCGCCCCCGCCAGGCTGTAGCTGCCGCCCTCCGCGCGCACGAAGAGCACCACCGCGATGGCACCCGCCGCGTTCGGCAGCCGGCCCACCAGCGTGCCCGCGAGCAGCCGTGCGGCATGTCTCGTCCGGAGGATCTCCAGGTAGCCCGCGGCCATGCCCTGCCCCTCTGTCCCGTCCGGCTGTCATGTCCGGTCGCCATGTCCGGCCGTCGTGTCCGTGCTGTCGCGAACGCCGGAGGTTTTACGTATAACGTCGCTCGTCATACGTACCATGTGCGCTGTCCGCGAGTCCAGCAGAAAGACAGGTCGACGGTGGCAGCAGGCAGCCCCCGCCCCACGAGCCGTGACGTCGCCCAGGCCGCCGGAGTGTCCCAGGCGGCCGTCTCCCTCGTGCTCGGCGACAAATGGCGCGGACGGGTCTCCGAACGCACCGCCGAACGCGTACGCGAAGCCGCCCGCGAACTCGGCTACCGCCCCAACCTCGCCGCCCGCAACCTCCGCCTCGGCAGCACCCGCACCGTGCTCCTGGTGGTACCCGCCCTCACCACCGAATTCTTCGCAGGTGTGTACACCGGCGCCGCCCGCGTCGCCGCCCAGCACGGATTCGGCGTACTGCTCTACCCCTCCCCCGAAGGCATCGGCCCCGCCCGCGACCCCTTCGCCTCCGCGCAGGCCGCCCTCGACGGCGTCATCGCCTCCTCCATGGCCGCCGACGCCCTCACCGCCATCCGCGGCGACCAGCTCCCCCTCGTCATGCTCGACAGCGACCCCGCCGCCAGCACCGGCGCGGCAACCGTCAACCTCGACATCCGCGACGGCGTACGGCAGACCGCGGAACACCTTCTGGCACTCGGCCACCGCCGCTTCCTGCACCTCGCGGCAGACATCCCGTCCTGGACCTTCGACATTCGCGCCCGCGAACTCGCCGAACGCCTCGCCGCCGTCCCCGGCACCGAACTGCGCACGGCCGCCGCCCCGATCACCATCGACGACGCCCGGGCCGCCGCGGAAGCCGCCCTCTCCGCCCCCGGCCCTCGCCCCACGGCCCTCGTCTGCGACGACGACAAGCTCGCCGCCGGCGCCTACAAGGCCGCCCGCCGCCTCGGCCTGCGCATCCCCGACGACCTCTCCGTCACCGGCCTCGACGACCTGGCCCTCGCCACCGCCCTCGACCCCGAACTGACCACGGTCCGCCTGGACGCCGAACTCTTCGGCGAACGCGGCATGCAAGCCCTCCTGGCGGTCCTGGAGTCCCGCACCCCCACCCCCGACGACATCCCGGTCACCTTGGTCGTCCGAGGCTCCACGGCACCACCGGGAGCCCGGTAGGGGGGGGCGGTTCCCTGGGGGCGCGGGGAACGGCGCAATCTTGTCGCTCGTAAGGGGCGCGGGGAACTGCGCGACCAGCCCCCACCGGGCCAGCACAACACCACGTGCCCCCGGCCGGAGAGGCCAGGGGCACGCATGAGCCATCAAGGTCGAGGAGACCGAGGAGGTCACTCCTCGTCGTCAGGATCCTCCGCCTCCGCAGCGGTGGAAGCCCCACCTTCCTCCAGCAACCGCCCCAACTGCCGCCCAACGATCCGCTTGAACTTCCGCTGCTGCGGCCGCGTCCGGTCCAGCACGGCCACTTCCAGCCGCTCCGCCGGAATCTCCCGCTCACTGCCGTTCGTGTCACGCGACAACGCCTGCACGGCCAGCTTGAGCGCCTCGGCCAAGGACATCCCGTCCTCGTGCCGCTGATCGAGATACGTACTGATCGTCTCAGCGTTGCCGCCGACCGCCACCGACCCGTGCTCGTCCACGATCGAACCGTCGTGCGGCAGCCGGTAGATCTGGTCGCCCTCGGGGGTCTCCCCCACCTCGGCGACCACCAGCTCCACCTCGTACGGCTTCTCCGCCGCCGACGAGAAGATCGTGCCCAGCGTCTGGGCGTAGACGTTCGCCAGACCACGGGCGGTCACATCGTCACGGTCGTACGTGTAACCCCGCAGGTCGGCATAGCGCACACCGCCGATCCGCAGATTCTCGTACTCGTTGTACTTGCCGGCGGCCGCGAAGCCGATCCGGTCATAGATCTCGCTGAACTTGTGCAGCGCACGGGACGGGTTCTCACCGACGAACACGATGCCGTCGGCGAACTGCAGCACAACGAGGCTGCGACCACGGGCGATGCCCTTGCGGGCGTATTCCGCCCGGTCGGCCATGGCCTGCTGGGGTGATACATAGAACGGCGTCGACACCGGCTATCCGTCCCTTTCTGTGGAAGATCACTGGATCACCTGGAAAACGGGCCGCCGCTACAGCAGCGCGGCCCGCGGACCGTCGGGCTGCTCCAGACGCCGCTCGATGATCGCGCGAGCGATGTCGGAGGACTCCTCGTCCGTGAGCCGGCGGAAGCCGTCCTCGGTGATCACGGTGACGATCGGGTAGATCCGGCGGGCGACATCGGGACCACCGGTCGCCGAGTCGTCGTCTGCCGCGTCGTACAGCGCCTGCACGACGAGCGTCGTGGCCTGCTCCTCCGTCAGATCCTTGTGGAACAGCTTCTTCATGGCACCGCGCGCGAACAGCGAGCCGGAGCCCGTCGCCGCGAAGCCGTGCTCCTCGGAGCGGCCGCCCGTCACGTCGTAGGAGAAGATGCGGCCCTTGTCGCGGTCGACGTCGAAACCGGCGAAGAGCGGGACCACCGCGAGGCCCTGCATGGCCATGCCGAGGTTCGAACGGATCATCGTGGACAGGCGGTTCGCCTTGCCCTCCAGGGAGAGCGTCGTGCCCTCCACCTTCTCGAAGTGCTCCAGTTCGAGCTGGAACAGCTTCACCATCTCGACGGCCAGGCCTGCCGTACCGGCGATGCCGACGGCCGAGTACTCGTCCGCCGGGAACACCTTCTCGATGTCCCGCTGCGCGATGACATTGCCCATCGTGGCCCGCCGGTCGCCTGCGAGGACGACACCGCCGGCGAAGGTGACGGCGACGATGGTCGTGCCGTGCGGGGCCTCGATGACTCCCTGCGTGGGCGGCAACTGCCGCTTGCCCGGGAGCATCTCCGGCTGATGGTCGGACAGGAAGTCCATGAAGGACGACGACCCAGGCGTCAGGAAGGCAGCTGGTAGACGCCCGGTGCTACGAGTGTTGGCTTCCACGAGGATCCCTCCAAGTAGGCGGCAGCCCGACGAACTGCGTCGGGATCATCTCCCAACTTGCCGATGGCCGAATTGCAGTTGAAGCACAGTACGCCACGGACCCTACCCGTCTCGTGGCAGTGATCCACATGAACGGCCGGAGCTTTCAGGCAGATCACGCAGAGCCCCTTCTGAGAGGCGACCATCTCGTCACGCTCGGCTTCGGTCATGCCGTAGTGGCGCTTCAGGTGGCCCTGCCGCCCCTGGACGACCCGACATGCTTTGCAGCGTGTGGAGAGGCCGTCCGACGCAGACGCGTTGCGGTGCCACTCACCGTGCGGTTTGATCTCGCCGCACGTCCGGCACAGCTTGTGCCCAGCCGGAACATCCACCTTTTCGCGAACTACTTTCCCTTCGGCCTCGCGTCGACGCCGATAGTGCGCTGCGCTGTATTCGGCCACGCACTCCTTGCATCGCACCTGAAGGCCGTCGAGCCGATTCCTGTCCCGTGCAAAGGCGGCGAGAGGGAGAACCCTCTCGCAGCCCGAGCACCGCTTCTCCGGCAGACTTCCCGCCATCCCCCGAACCTTCACTCCGAAGGCAAGCTAGCCGATCAGCCTTTACTCTCCACCTTTTTGCACGAAGCTTCGAACGAAATCCTCGGCATTTTCCTCTAGTACGTCATCGATTTCGTCCAGGACCGAGTCCACGTCGTCGCTCAGTTTCTCCTGGCGCTCCTTGAGGTCCTCGGATGCCTGTACCTCGGGCGCCTCCTCGACCTGTTCGGTCTCGCGCGTCGCCTTCTGCTGTCCGCCGCCGGTGTCCTTGGTCGCCATAACCCTCACCCCGCTCGGTTTCGACGTTCTTGATCAGACCCTACAAGCAGGGTCCGACATCGGCCCCACAGTTGCCACAACGTCCGGGAACCACCTCGATGATTCCCGGACTGCGGCTTTTCCACCCTGTCGGGCCGGATCGGCCCGGTGGTCGTTTCAGTTGCCCGACAGGACCTTGACCAGGTCTTCTGCCGTCCGACAGCGGTCGAGAAGCGCTTTCACGTGATTACGCGTTCCGCGAAGCGGCTCCAGGGTTGGAACGCGCTGGAGCGAGTCCCGGCCCGGCAGATCGAAGATCACCGAGTCCCAGGAGGCCGCCGCGACGTCGTCCGCGTACTGTTCGAGGCAGCGTCCGCGGAAGTATGCGCGGGTGTCCTCCGGCGGCTTCGTCTCGGCCCGCTCGACGCCCGTCTCGTCCAGCAGCCGCTTGATGCGGCCGCGGGCCACCAGACGGTTGTAGAGGCCCTTGTCGGGCCGTACGTCGGCGTACTGGAGGTCGACCAGGTGCAGCCGGGCGGCGTCCCAGTCGAGGTTGTCACGGCGCCTGTAGCCCTCCATGAGCTCCCGCTTGGCCACCCAGTCCAGTTCCCCGGACAGGCTCATCGGGTCGGTCTCCAGCCGGCCCAGGACGTCCTCCCAGCGGGTCAGCACGTCCTTGGTCTGCTCGTCCGCGTCGGCCCCGTAGCGCTCCTCGACGTACTTGCGGGCCAGTTCGAAGTACTCCATCTGGAGCTGGACCGCGGTGAGTGTCCGGCCGCTGCGGAGGGTGATCAGTCGCTTGAGGGTGGGGTCGTGCGAGACCTGGTGCAGGGTGCGCACCGGCTGGTCGACGGCGAGGTCCACGGCGATGAAGCCGTCCTCGATCATGGACAGGACGAGGGCGGTGGTGCCGAGCTTGAGGTAGGTCGAGATCTCGGAGAGGTTCGCGTCGCCGATGATCACGTGCAGGCGGCGGTATTTCTCGGCGTCCGCGTGCGGCTCGTCGCGGGTGTTGATGATGGGGCGCTTGAGGGTGGTTTCGAGGCCCACCTCGACCTCGAAGTAGTCGGCGCGCTGGCTGAGCTGGAAGCCGTGTTCGTGTCCGTCCTGACCGATGCCGACGCGGCCCGCTCCGGTGACGACCTGGCGGGAGACGAAGAACGGCGTGAGGTGGCGCACGATGTCCGAGAAGGGGGTCTCCCGCTTCATCAGGTAGTTCTCGTGCGTGCCGTAGGAGGCGCCCTTGTTGTCGGTGTTGTTCTTGTAGAGGTGGATCGGCTGGGCGCCGGGGAGCTGGGCGGCGCGCTCGGCGGCTTCGGCCATGATGCGTTCGCCGGCCTTGTCCCACAGGACGGCGTCCAGCGGGTTGGTCACTTCGGGGGAGCTGTATTCGGGGTGTGCGTGGTCGACGTACAGCCGTGCACCGTTGGTGAGGATGACATTGGCGAGGCCGATGTCCTCGTCGGTGAGCTGGCTGGAGTCGGCGGCTTCGCGGGCGAGGTCGAAGCCCCGCGCGTCCCGCAGCGGGTTCTCCTCCTCGAAGTCCCAGCGGGCCCGCCGGGCCCGGTGCATCGCCGCCGCGTAGGCGTTGACGATCTGGGACGAGGTGAGCATGGCATTGGCGTTGGGGTGGCCGGGGACGGAGATCCCGTACTCCGTCTCGATGCCCATTACTCGCCGTACGGTCATGCGGCCCTCCTTGCCCGGCGGCGTCCTCGGTCGGGGACGCCGCTCAAGTACCGCTGGCGCTCCGGTGCGTGTGCGGTGCCCGTCCCCGCACTGCGCGACTCGGCGGTACCGAAGAGCCTAGAGCGCCTTTGCGCTGGTGGGGAGATCATTTGCGTCATTGCTCAGCTCCAGCTGTGCCCTGGAAAACAGTTGGCTGCGGGTACCCGGTGAGGGCACCCGCAGCCACCCTGTCTTTTACAGGTACTGACCGGTGTTCGCCACCGTGTCGATGGAGCGTCCGGTGTCCGCGCCCTGCTTTCCGGTGATGAGTGTCCGGATGTAAACGATCCGTTCGCCCTTCTTTCCGGAGATGCGGGCCCAGTCGTCCGGGTTGGTGGTGTTGGGCAGGTCCTCGTTCTCCTTGAACTCGTCCACGCAGGCCTGGAGCAGGTGGGAGACCCGCAGGCCCTTCTGGGTGTGTTCGAGGAAGTCCTTGATCGCCATCTTCTTGGCGCGGCCGACGATGTTCTCGATCATGGCGCCGGAGTTGAAGTCCTTGAAGTAGAGGACTTCCTTGTCGCCGTTGGCGTACGTGACTTCGAGGAAGCGGTTTTCCTCGGATTCGGTGTACATGTGCTCGACGGCGGTCTGGATCATGCTCTGGACGGTGGTGCTCTTGCTGCCTCCGTGCTCTCCGACGTCGTCGGGGTGCAGCGGGAGGCGTTCGGTGAGGTACTTGGCGAAGATGTCCTTGGCCGCTTCGGCGTCCGGACGTTCGATCTTGATCTTCACGTCGAGGCGGCCGGGGCGCAGGATGGCGGGGTCGATCATGTCCTCGCGGTTGGAGGCGCCGATGACCACGACGTTCTGCAGGCCTTCCACGCCGTCGATCTCGGCGAGCAGCTGGGGGACGATGGTGTTCTCCACGTCCGAGCTGACGCCGGATCCGCGGGTGCGGAAGAGGGATTCCATCTCGTCGAAGAAGACGATGACGGGGGTGCCCTCGCTGGCCTTTTCGCGGGCTCGCTGGAAGACGAGGCGGATCTGCCGCTCGGTCTCGCCGACGTACTTGTTGAGGAGTTCGGGGCCCTTGATGTTGAGGAAGAAGCTCTTGCCGGTGGCCTGGCCGGTCACTTCGGCGACCTTTTTGGCCAGTGAGTTGGCGACGGCCTTGGCGATGAGTGTCTTGCCGCATCCGGGGGGCCCGTAGAGGAGTACGCCCTTGGGTGGGCGCAGTTCGTGCTCCTTGAACAGGTCGGGGTAGAGGTAGGGGAGCTCGACGGCGTCGCGGATCATTTCGATCTGGCCGCCCAGACCGCCGATCTGCTCGTAGCCGATGTCGGGGACCTCTTCGAGGACGAGTTCTTCGACCTCGCTCTTGGGCACGACTTCGTAGACGTAGCCGGAGCGGGGTTCGAGGAGGAGGGCGTCGCCCGGACGGATGATGACGTCCAGGAGTGGTTCGGCGAGCCGTACCACCCGTTCCTCGTCGGTGTGGCCCTGTACGAGGGCGCGCTCGCCGTCCTCAAGGATCTCCTTGAGGGTGACGATGTCGCCGACGCTCTCGTATTCCATGGCCTCGACCACGTTGAGAGCTTCGTTGAGCATCAGTTCCTGGCCGCGTCGGAGTTCTTCGAGTTCGACGCTGGGGCTGACGTTCACGCGGAGTTTGCGGCCTCCGGTGAAGATGTCGGCGGTGCCGTCCTCGTTGGCTGCGAGGAAGACTCCGAAGCCGGCCGGTGGCTGTGCGAGCCGGTCGACTTCCTCCTTGAGTGCCACGATCTGGTCGCGGGCCTCTCGGAGGGTGTTGGCCAGCCGCTCGTTCTGCGCGGACACGCCGGCCAGGTTGGTCTGCAGCTCGACGATCCGCTCTTCGAGAATCCTCGTGTGTCGCGGAGAGTCGGCGAGCTTGCGTCGCAGGACGGCGATCTCCTGCTCAAGGTAGGCAATCTGCCCGGACGGGTCGTCGGACCCTCGTCCCGGGCGGATGCCGCGGTTCATGTCGTCGTCGTGGGCTGCCACGGTCCTCACCTCCTCCAAGGGGAGCTGGACGCTTCCAGACCCTACCTGGGTGGGTGTCGATTGAAACCCCTAGATCAAAAGACTGTCGGGGTGTGTCCGATCTTCACCCTTGCGCTCTCCCTCACGCCAGTGGAATACCCACCCAACATGATTGGGAAGCCGACGGAGGTAGGGTCGAAGTGTTCAACACCCGTCAGAGCTGGCGCGATTCCCCGTCTTCGGGCGGCTCTGCGCAGGAAACGGCAGGAGAAATGACCGTGCAGCAGGAGGCCGGAGTCGACGGCGAGGCGCTTGAGGTCTGGATCGACCAGGATCTGTGCACCGGCGACGGGATCTGTGCCCAGTACGCGCCCGAGGTGTTCGAACTGGACATCGACGGGCTGGCCTATGTGAAGAGCCCGGGTGACGAGCTTCTGCAGACCCCGGGTGCGACAACGCCCGTACCGCTGACGCTGCTGCGTGATGTCGCCGACTCCGCGAAGGAGTGTCCTGGCGACTGCATCCATGTACGTCGTGTGTCGGACAGTGTCGAGGTCTACGGTCCCGACGCGGAGTGAGTGCGGGGGCACCTCGTGTGACGCGGGTGCCCGGTTCCTCCTGGTTGTCTTTCTTCTCACATGTGCGGTTCGTCCGCTGTGGTGCCCGGTCTCACATACTGCGGGCGGTGGGTGGTGTCGAGCGTACGAAGGCGCCGTTCTTCCACTGCCACTGGGCGCCCTCGTTCACGTCGGGGCAGCAACTCGGTACGTCGGGTGAGGAGTAGCCGAGGAGGGTGGCGGTGACGGTGGCGTCGCGGAGGGCGAAGTCCTGGACGGACAGTCGGTCCTTGGGGTCCACGAGGGTGGCGACGACTCTGGCTTTGGTGCTGCCCTCGTATGCGGTGAGGACGTAGACGCCGCTGGGCGGGGTGCCGGATCCGGCGTCGCAGCGGACGACGGCGACCGTCTCGGGGGTGCCGTCGCCGTCGAGGTCTCCGGAGGCCTTCTTCTGGACGAGGATTTTCGCGGGGCCGCAGTCCAGGGGGTAGTCGGCGTGGGCGGGGTCGGGGGGTGTCGCGGCCGCCGGGGCGCCCTTGGCCTCGATGCCGCCGTGCTGGGCGGCCGTGGCCTTGTCGGGCCCCAGGAAGCCGCCGGCCGCGACGACGGCGGCGAGGGCTGCGGCGGTGGCGACCCAGTGGATCGGGCGGGTGTGCGTGTGGGCCAGTTCCGGGACGGCGGAGTGCTGCACTAGGAAGTGTCTCCTGTGAGGGCTGTGCCGGTGGGGTGGCCAGAATGGTGCCACACGTCACACCGCGAGGGAACGGTGGGGTGGACGGTACTGGCGGAACGTCAAGGGAAATGCGCTGTGGCCGAGTTCCGAGGGGTCCTCGGGAACTCGGCCACGGTGTTTGCGCGTTGTGTGCGGCACGGGGCCGCGTCAGCGGCCGGCGGCTCCGCCTTCGGCGTTCGGTCCGGTGTAGTCGTCGCCGTAGGCGCCCTTGGAGGGGCGGCGGCGGCGCATGGGCGGCTCGACGCCGTCCGCGAGGCGGCGGGCGGTGAGCAGGAAGCCGGTGTGGCCGATCATCCGGTGGTCGGGGCGGACGGCCAGGCCCTCGATGTGCCAGTTGCGGACCATCGACTCCCAGGCGCTCGGTTCGGCGAAGCAGCCGATCTCGCGGATGGACTCGACGGTCCGGGCGAGCTGGGTGGTGGTCGCCACGTAGCAGCAGACGATGCCGCCGGGGACGAGCGCCTTGGAGACGGCTTCCAGGCACTCCCAGGGGGCGAGCATGTCGAGGACGACGCGGTCGACCTCGGTGTCCGAGAGGTTGTCCTGGAGGTCGCCGACGGTGAGCTGCCAGGCGGGGTGGGGGCCGCCGAAGTAGCGCTCCACGTTCTGCTGGGCGATCTCGGCGAAGTCCTCGCGGCGCTCGTACGAGTGCAGCATTCCCTGGTCGCCGACGGCGCGGAGCAGGAAGGTGCTGAGGGAGCCGGAGCCCACGCCGGCTTCCACGACGCGTGCGCCGGGGAAGATGTCGGCGAAGGCCAGGATCTGCCCCGCGTCCTTCGGGTAGACCACGGCGGCGCCGCGGGGCATGGACAGGACGAAGTCGGGGAGCAGGGGGCGCAGCGCCAGATAGGCGACGTTCCCCGTGGTGCGGACAACGCTGCCCTCGGGTGCGCCGATCAGCTCGTCGTGCGGGAAGGAACCCTTGTGGGTGTGGAAGTTCTTCCCTGCTTCGAGCGTGAACGTGTAGTGGCGGCCCTTGGGGTCGGTCAGCTGTACCTGGTCCCCGACCTTGAAGGGCCCGCGTCGGCGGGCGGCACCGGTCGGTTCGGACATGTGCGTCAGCCTACCGGCGATTGCGGGGAGTGCCGACCACGGTCCTGGGGTGCTCGGGAGCGTGGCCTGCTGCGGGTGCTTCGGGGCTGAGCGCGCAGTTCCCCGCGCCCCTTACGGGGCGCTCCGGGTCGGGCGCTCAGCTGGGGCGGGCCATTGCCTTGACGAAGGCCTTCTCGACGTCTGCCGCCGAGAGGACTCCGTAGATCTCTCCGGAGTCCTCGACGACGAGGTATTCGGTGGCGGGGGTGGCGCGCAGGACTTCCAGGAGGTCCTCGCCGGCGAGTTCGGCGGAGACGCGCATGCCGTCGGTGAGGTCCTGGGCGAGTCCGCTGACGGCGACCCAGGGGCGGCGGTGTTCGGGTACGCCGACGATGGCGGCCTCGCGGACGAGGGAGAGGGGGTCGCCGTCGGCGTCCACGACGACGAGGGCGCGTGCGCCGGCCTCGTTGGCGCGGCGCAGTGCTTCGGAGAGGGGGGTGTGGGTCTCGACGGGGACCGCACGGCGGGTGAGGGCGCGGGCTCTGAGTTCGGGCAGGTGTTCGCGCAGGCGGGCGACGCGGAGGCTGTTTCCGGCGCCGGTCCAGATGATTCCGGCGAGGATCGCGGCGAGCAGGGCGTCCATGACGGTGTCCATGCCGCCGATGTCCTGGGCGTCGGTGCCGAGGCCGCCGGAGTGGGTGAGCAGGGGCAGTCCGATGAGGACGGAGATGGCGAGGGCGCGGCCGACCCAGGCGGCGGCGACGGTGCCGCTCATGGGTTTGCCGGTGATCTTCCAGACGACGGCCCGGAGCATGCGGCCGCCGTCGAGGGGCAGGCCGGGGAGCAGGTTGAACGCGGCGACGATCAGGTTGGAGATCATCAGGCCGCCGAGCAGGACGCCGGGGACGGTGCCTGGTTCGACGGTCTGTAGGGCGAGGTAGAAGAGGCCGCCGAGGATGAGGGAGAGCAGGGGGCCGACGAAGGCGAGGACGAACTCGCGTCCGGGTGTCTCGGACTCCTTCTCGATCTCGGAGACGCCGCCGAAGAACTGCAGCTGGATGCGGCGTACGGGCAGTTTGAAGCGCAGGGCGGCGACCGTGTGCGCCAGTTCGTGGACGAGTACGGAGGCGTAGAAGGCGACGGCGAAGAACAGGGAGACGAGGTAGCGGGCCATGCCGAGTTCGGGCAGGACGCGGTCGAGCTGGCCGCCGAAGACCCAGGTGATGAGTGCGGCGACGAGGAACCAGCTGGGGGCCACGTACACGGGTACGCCGAAGGGGCGTCCCATGAGGAGGCCGCCGCCGGGTTCCTTGGGCCGTTTCGCGGGGCCCTTCCCGCCCTTCCTGCCGCCGGGCGGCGCGGGGGTGTGGGCTTCGGACCTGTGGCCCTCGGACCGGTGGGTGGCGTGCGGCTGTTCGGGCGCGGGGGCGTCGGGTTCGTCGGTTCGCGGGGCCGCGGGGGCCGGGGCGGGGTGGTGGCCGGGGCCGGTGGGCGGTGCGGTGGCCGGTTCTTCGCTGTTCCGGTCGTCGGCTGGTTCGGGGCGGGCCGGGGCGGCCGCTTCCTCCGGTTCGGCCGGGGTGCCGGCGTCGTGGGGCTGCTGGTCGGAGGGCGGCCGGGCCGTCGTGGTCGCCGGGTCACCGGGTCGCGGCCGACCCGTGCGGATCTCGTCCGCCTCGTCGGTGCCGGAACGCGGCTGCCCGCTCCCGCCGCTCTCGTCCACGATGTCCCCTCGTTCGACGTGTGTCCCGCTCGCGATCATGCACGCGAGAGGTCTTGTGGTCGATGGTATGCGGCCGTCGCGGCGTGTTCGGCCCCGGCACCCCCTCCGTTTCCCGGGCGGGTGCGTGGGCGCGCAGGTCACCGTGTGTCGCGGTGTCAGTGGCGAGCCGTAAGGTCTGTCGTCATGGAAACCAGCACCGACGGCGTCGCGCGGGGCGGCTCCGAAGCCGTACCGGCGGACGATGTGGTCCAGCCGTCCGACGTCGTGGCCGCGCCGCCCGCGGCCTCCCCCGCCGCAGAGGCCGGAGCGGCCGGAGCCGTGGTGCCCCGGCCCGCCGTGCCTGCGGCCGGGCGGGCCGAAGCCGACGGTGAGCACGCGGTCGTCCCCGCCGCGGAGGCCGACGGCGGCGGGAGCGAGTCGGCTCCGGGCGTGGCGGTGCAGTCCGCCGGTGTCGTGCCCGAGCCGTCCGGCGCCGTGGCGTCGAGACCTGCCGGTCCCGGGGCCGGGTCGTCGGAGGGCGAGGACGGGCCCGCGGGCGAGGCTGCCGTGAGCCCGGCCGGTGGCGAGGGCGGGGCGGCTGGTCGTGTCCGGGATCCCGCGGCTCCGACCTCGTTGTCGCCCTCGCGGGCCGGGGACTTCATGCAGTGTCCTCTGCTGTACCGCTTCCGGGTGATCGACAAGCTGCCCGAGAAGCCGAGTGAGGCGGCGACCCGCGGGACGCTGGTGCACGCGGTGCTGGAGCGGCTCTTCGACGCGCCGGCCACCGAGCGGACGGCGCCGCGCGCCAAGTCGCTGATCCCCGGTCAGTGGGACCGGTTGCGGGAGGCGAGGCCCGAGCTGGCCGAGTTGTTCGCGGACTCCGACGAGCAGACGGCGGGCGAGAAGCTGTCGCGCTGGCTGGGTGAGGCGGAGCGGCTGGTCGAGCGCTGGTTCACCCTGGAGGATCCGACCCGGCTGGAGCCGGCGGAGCGGGAGCTGTTCGTGGAGGCGCAGCTCGACTCGGGGCTGAAGCTGCGGGGCATCATCGACCGGGTGGACGTGGCGCCCTCGGGTGAGGTGCGGATCGTCGACTACAAGACGGGCAAGGCCCCGCGTCCGGAGTACGCGGAGGGTGCCCTGTTCCAGATGAAGTTCTACGCCCTGGTGGTGTGGCGGCTGAAACAGGTCGTCCCGCGCCGTCTCCAGCTCGTCTATCTGGGCAGCGGCGACGTGCTCACGTACGACCCGGTGCCGGCCGATCTGGAGCGTGTGGAGCGGAAGTTGCACTCGTTGTGGGAGGCGATCCGGCTCGCCACGGAGACCGGTGACTGGCGTCCGCGGCCGACGAAGCTGTGCGGCTGGTGCGATCACCGGTCGGTGTGTCCGGAATTCGGCGGTACTCCCCCGCCGTATCCGCTGCCGGTGCGGGCGCCCGGTTCCGGCGGGGCCTGAGCGCGGGGGCGGCCGGCGTGACCCGCGGGCATGGCGGGTGACCTCCGCAGGGCAGAATGGGGCCGGACTAGCGAAGGAGACTTACGTGGCCATCCGCGTCCTACTGGTCGACGACCAGCCGCTGCTGCGCACCGGCTTCCGGATGATTCTGGAGGCGGAGCAGGACATCGCGGTCGTCGGCGAGGCCGGTGACGGTCTCCAGGCGATCGATCAGGTTCGTGCCCTGCAGCCCGATGTGGTTCTGATGGACATCCGTATGCCGAGGATGGACGGGGTCGAGGCGACCCGCCAGATCACCGGTCCTGGCCGGGACGGTCCGGCGAAGGTGCTGGTGCTGACGACCTTCGATCTCGACGAGTACGTGGTGGAGGCCCTGCGTGCCGGCGCGAGCGGTTTCCTGCTGAAGGACGCTCCGGCCAACGAGTTGGTGCAGGCGATCCGGGTGGTGGCGGCGGGCGAGGCCATGCTGGCGCCGAGCATCACCCGCCGGCTGCTCGACAAGTACGCGGGTCATCTGCCCTCGGGCGACGAGCCGGTACCGGACACCCTGCACACGCTGACGGAGCGTGAGGTCGAGGTGTTGAAGCTGGTGGCCCGCGGATTGTCGAACGCGGAGATCGCGGCCGATCTGTTCGTCAGCGAGACCACGGTCAAGACGCATGTGGGCCATGTCCTGACCAAGCTGGGGCTGCGGGACCGGGTGCAGGCCGCGGTGTACGCGTACGAGAGCGGTCTGGTGCGTCCCGGCGCGCAGTGAGTGTGACCGCTGCCGTGCGCGGCCCGGCGTGATGGCCCGGCACGGTGGCGGCGGCACAACGGGAACGGCCGCCCCCTTCTGGAAGGGGGCGGCCGTTCTCATG
>NZ_JBHWZP010000046.1:0-42569 GCF_042728395.1 Streptomyces sp. NPDC060205 | reverse complement strand
CCTGACAGCTGGGGACGTTCGTCCGTACCCGACTGGGGAGAAAAGTCCGTACGCCGACACCTGAGCGCGGACGGCCGGTGCCGCCCGCTGTCCCTGATCGTCACGCCCGGTCAGCGGGCTGACTGCACCCAGTTCAAACCGGTGCTGGAGAAGATCCGAGTCCCGAAATCCGGGCCGGGCAGGCCCCGCAAACGGCCCGACAGCGTCGCCGCCGATAGGGCCTATAGCAATCGGCCCTGTCGTGAGTATCTGCGGCGTCGGGGCGTCCGGTACACCATCCCGGAGAAGACCAACAGCCAGGCCGCCCGCCTGCGCAAAGGCTCACGCGGCGGACGGCCGCCCGGCTTTAACGAAGAGCGGTACAAGAAGCGCAACACCGTGGAACGGGCCATCAATCGACTGAAGCAGCACCGGGCTGTGGCGACTCGCTATGACAAGCGTGGCTACGTCTTCCCCGGAACCGCGACCGCAGCAGCTTTCACCATCTGGCTCCGGACATGACCGGCCGGACAAGTCCTAGTCAGGGACCGCAGGCCCGGCAACCATCCCCCAGAACACCGCCTCTGCGGCACGTCGGGCGCTGGTGCGGCGCCGCACACCGCCAACGCGTGGCGTCAGCAGCACCACGTTCGGCGATCTGCGGCGGGCCGCGACACGCCGGTCCCGCTACGCCCCGCCCCAGCCGCCGCGGCCGGTGCGAGGTGTCGGCTGGATACGCCGTGGGAGGTGCACGTGCTGCACGTAGTCATCCCTCCGCGCAGCATTCCCACATCAGAGCCTGGGCACTGGAGTCTGCTGGGAGGCCAGCAGCTGTCTTCCTTCGGATGCCGAGGCCGTGCTGATCCGCACGTCCGCCGGGAGGGCGCCTCATCAGCGTCCTAGGCCGAGGCACTGACCGACAGGACGACCTCGTTCGAGGCCCTAGTACTCCAGCTGTAGATCGTGATCTTGATCAGGGTGGCCGCCGTGCGTTGAGCGGCTTTATGCCGGGATGGGCGTCTCGCGGGTCACTTGCTCGGGCTGGTGATGATGATGTCGATGGCGCTGGCGTCTGGCCCGGGTGCGTTCACTGCCACGCGAACGTTGAACTGTCCGCGGTCGCCCACTCGGTGCACGAAGCGAGTCAGTTGCTCGACATCGCCGACTGCGATGCGTCCGTCGGGTAGCAGGAGGGAGCCGTCGAAGACAGTGATGAACTCCGCGTCGGGGCCTTCGGTCTGCGGGTCATCAGGCGGCGCGAAGAGACGCACCTTGATCAGCTCCCTCTGCGGTCGAACCCGGACGGCCACATGGGTGTCGCAACTGGCCGCGGGGGCCGTGTCCAGGGCGAGGGAGAGGGGCACCCAGTCGGTTGCCCCGAGGTGCAGAACGGGATGATTGACGTAGATGTCGACGCCAGCGATCTGCATGGTGCTCCTCCTGCCCACTATGGCTGCGGCCACCGTTGATCATCAGTGTGTGAAGACAAACGATCATGCGGTGGCCGCAGGTCACAGCGTAGACCCTGCCCGCTGGCAGGAGGGGTTCGAGGGCCTGATGGGGCGCATAGCCGGACGGTTCGCGCGGGTGGAGGCCCGGCGCCGGGCGGGACGGTTGGTGCTCGGGCTGCTTTCGGACCTGCCACGCAAGAACTGCTGGACGATCGCCGAGTGGGCCGGGGAAGCGACGCCGCACGGCATGCAGCACCTGCTGAGCCGGGCATCCTGGGACGCCGACGCGGTTCGCGATGACGTACGTGACTACGTCGTGGAGCAGCTCCATGACGAGCAGGCAGTCCTCGTCGTCGACGAGACCGGCGACTTGAAGAAGGGCACCCACACCGTGGGCGTGCAGCGCCAATACACCGGCACTGCGGGACGAATCGAGAACTCCCAGATCGCTGTCTACCTCGTCTATGCAGGAGTGCGCGGGCATGCAGCGGTGGACCGAGAGCTCTACGTCCCGCGCTCGTGGACATGCGAGCCGGACCGCTGCCGGGCCGCCGGCCTACCCGAAAGCACGGCCTTTGCCACCAAGCCAGAGTTGGCGGGCCGTATGATCGGCCGGTTCCTCGACGCCGGCCACCACGTGGGCTGGGTCGCAGGCGGCGAGGTCTACGGCGGCAACCCACGTCTGCGGGCCCTGTTGGAGGAGCGTGGTGTCAACTACGTGCTGGCCGTCGCGTGTTCAGCCAAAGTCACCACTGGCGCAGGCAAGTTCCGGGCCGATGCGCTGGCCGCGAAGGTACCCAAGCGGGCCTGGCAGAAGCTGTCGGCCGGGGGCGGGGCCAAGGGGCACCGCTTCTATGACTGGGCGGTCATCGACCTGGCCGACTCCCGACCAGATCACCAGCAACTGCTGATCCGCCACAACCGGACCACCGGCGAACGGGCCTACTACCGTTGCTTCTCGACTGCCCCAGAACCTCTTGCCACTCTGGTCCGTGTCGCCGGGTCGAGGTGGCGAGTAGAGGAGACCTTCCAGTCGAGCAAGGGCCTGGCCGGACTGGACGAGCACCAGGTCCGCCGCTTCACCTCCTGGTCGCGCTGGGTCACCCTGGCCATGCTCGCGCACGCCTTCCTCGCGGTTACCCGGGCTGCAGAACACGCTCACCATCCCGCCCCGGACGACTTGATCCCGCTCAGCTGCAACGAGATCCAGCGACTGTTCATGGCACTCGCGGGACCCGCGCCCGATGCGGTCCACAAGCTGCGCTGGTCCCTCTGGCGACGCCGCCACCAGGCCCGGTCCAGGACCAGCCACTACCACCGACAAGCCGCCGATCAGACATGAAGATCACGATCTACAGCTGGAGTACTAGCCCGTGTCCGCGAACGCGGGTGAGGGGGAGAGACTTCCTGATGTAGCTGCCGACCGCAGCGCTCAGGTGCTCCTCCTCGGCAGAGTTTTGAACCTGCTCCCGTAGGCGGTGGCACGGCGTTGCAGCACACGAGCGCTGTGCGTCTTCCCCTCCTCGCCGGCGTAGCTCCTGTCTACGGCCTAGCGGCCTGGATGGAGAAGCGGCGTCACTGTGCGGTATCGACAGGACCCCTCAGGTAGTGCAGGAGCTCCCGGCTTTCTGCACGGTGGCGTTCAGGCATGGAGGCGTCTCGCAGAGCCTGCTTGAGGAGCAGGCCTCCGCGGCGCAGCAGGTCTAGCGCCGGGGTGCTCAACTCTATGTCGATGCCGCGGCGGTCACGGGCCGAGGGGTGTCGTGTGATGAGTCCGCCTGACGGTGGAGCAGGCCGAGCGTTCTCCACCTGGTGAGCAGGAAGGAGGAGTGACTCACGACGCGATCCTGGGCGACGAGGGGAGGGCGCACCTGCGCAACGGGCCCCAGACCTGAACTCGATTCACTGAGGCTGATGGGCGATCATGGCAGCTCCGACGATACCCGCGTCATTGTGCAACTCGGCCGGAACAACGGGCGTCTTGACACCCTGCAGCAAGGGTAGAAAACGATTCGCCTGGCGGCTGATTCCGCCGCCCAGAATGAAGAGCCCAGGTGAGAAGAGCATCTCGACGTGTGTGAGGTACCGCTGCAACCGCCGGCCCCACGCCTCCCAGGTCAGCCCATCTACCTGACGTGCTCTGGCCGAAGCCAGCTTCTCCGCATCATGGCCGTCCACTTCAAGGTGCCCGAGTTCGGTGTTCGGCACCAGGACGTCGTTGACGAAAATCGCGCTTCCGATACCAGTGCCCAGCGTCAGCATGATCGTTGGACCTGATGTGAAATGGACGCCTGGCTGGGCCCGCCTGCGACCAGCTCCGTGCGTCATTTCTGCGACGCCGGCTGCATCAGCATCGTTGACCAGCGCAACGGGGCGTTCCAGCCGTTGCGTGAGGAGGTGCTCGGCACTGCGGCCGACCCAGGCCGGATGCATGTTGGCGGCGCTCTGGACCACGCCGTCGGCTACGACTCCCGGGAACGTGACACCGATGGGCCCCTTCCATCCGAAGTGAGCAACCACATGACGAACGGCGTCTGCTACGTCTTCCGGCCGGCCCGACTGAGGGGTGCCGACCTCGAACCGATCCGCACGGAGCGAGCCGGCCTCAAGATGGACTGGCGCGCCTTTGATCCCAGTGCCGCCGATGTCCACTCCGAATGCTTCCATGACCTTCCGAAATGAGGAGAGTGCTGTCTGGGTCGCCGCAGCGGCGTGACGTCCCGTCGAGGGAGGCGTCGGGGTGGCTGCGGTTCTATGGGCGGCCCACAGCTCTGTTCAGCGGTGCGAGCACTGTGTGCCTTGCCGGGAGTGGGCCGCGAGTGTCCTTGACAGTCCGTCTCCACGTACCGTCATCCGTTGTGGACACTCACGGCCGCAACGGGCCTGGGGCCACAGGCTCTTCAGGAAAGAACCTGTCGGGGGAGGTGAATCCCAGGCCCGTCGCCTCAGGTGTGATCAGCGCGACTGCGCCGCCCGCTCCACCAGCCCGGTCACTGCACCCGGATTCGTGAGCGCCACCACGTGCGGAGCGTCCACTTCGACGGTGTGGGCGTTCGCGCGCTTGGCCATGAAGCGCTCGGCGGCCGGCGGGATCGCGTGGTCGTTCTTGGCCACGAGATACCACGACGGAATGGTCTTCCACGCAGGCTCGCCCGACGGCTCGCCGATGGCCTGGCCGGTGACAGGCCGCTGTTCGGCGCTCAGCGCGGCGATCTCCGAATCACTGACGGACTTGTTCAGGAACATGTCCCGGTAATGGTCCGGCTTGATGTACAGGTCGATCCCCTGGGTACCGTCCGCCTGGGTGTAGGGAACGGCGTTGAGGGCGGTCGGGACCTGTGCGCTGGGGTCATCGGTGATGTGCGAGCCGGGGAACTTGGCTACCAGATCGTTGGACGTCTCTCCCTTGTCCGGGGCGAACGCGGCCACGTAGACGAGGGCCTTGACGTTGGTGTTGCCGCGGGCGGCGTTGGTGATGACCGAGCCGCCGTACGAATGACCCACGAGAACGATGGGTCCGGGGATCGACTTGAGGTAGTCGGCGACGTAGGCGGAGTCGCTCGACAGGCCACGAAGCGGCAGGGCGGCCGCATTCACCGGGTAGCCGTCCGTTTGAAGGCGTTTGATGACGCCGTGCCAGCTGGAGGAGTCGCTCCAGGCTCCGTGGACGAGGACGACGGTCGGCTTCGGGGCGGCAGGGGTGTGATGCCGGGCGGGTTCGGCGGTCGCCAGGGGCGCGAGGGCAGCCACGAGGGCGACGCTGGCACCGCCGACCGCGACACGTACGGAAGTACGTCGCAACATGATGCAACTCCAGGGGGTTGATGCCGCGGTCACTTGTGTGCCAGTGCCGCCGCGTTCGTGTATTTCGTGGAGCGCAGCGGGTCCGCAAGCGTCAGGCCTGTGCGCTTCCCAGGCGCCGTTGTGTGCCTGAGGTCTGGCCATACTAGCCTGAGTTGCCAGAAACAATCCAGATGGCTAGGTTGTTCTGCATCACAGCAGGGAGCCCGGTTCGTACTCCGGCCGCCACAGCGCCGCCGATCGGGCTGACGGCGGGCGACACCGTGTGCTCTGCCCTGCTGAGCACACGGTCGTTCGGTGTCTCGTCTGTCTCTGCCTGACGGGGAAAGGCATCGGTGCTGTGCGTTGTGGACCTGAAGGCCGTCGTCACCGGCTTGGGCGTACGGCGCCCCATGAACGGCGTACGCAGTCAAGTGGATGAGGGTAGAACGTGGACGACGTAGCCAAGGCGCGAGCCGACACAGTGGAACGTGGGACCAGTCAATCCAGGTGGGCTATGCACCTGATGTCACTGGCGGCGGGATCCGCGATTGCGGTCGCCGTGATCTACCTTCCTCAGACGCTCCTTGCCGCGATGGCCGCCGACTTCAGCGTCACCGACGCTGCAGGAGGCATCCTGCCGACAACTGTTCAGGTCGGATACGCGTTGGGGATCTTCCTGCTCGTACCGCTGGCTGACAGGGTTGCCCCGAAACGCCAAGTGACGGTGCAGAGCGTTCTTCTAGCCCTCGCCTTGCTGGCGACCGCTGCCATGCCTGACGTCGCAGCGGCAGCCGCGGGCTTCGCCATTGTCGGGCTCGTGGCGAACATCGCACAGATCATCATCGCGACCTCCGTCAGACTTGCTCCTCCTGGTGCGGTCGGAAGCACCGTGGCCACGCTCGTGGGATCGCTGACGGTCGGAATCTTCGGCGGCAGGATCGTCGCGGGTCTCCTCGTAGGGTTGATCGGGTGGCGCTGGGTCCTGGTGTGCTTTGCCGCGCTGGTCTTGGCGGTGCTGCCGGCTCTGCGCGCGGCACTCGCGCCGGCGCAGACCACTACTTCAGCTGCACGATACAGAAACCTGCTGCAAGCAACATTCAACGCAGTACGACGAAACCGCACGACAGCTGAGTCGGTGATGCTCCAGTTCTTCGTCTTCGCTGCCTTCAATTCTCTGTGGGCCTCCATGGTGCTCCATCTGACAGGACCGCATCATGCGTGGCCATCCGGGCATGCAGGTTTGTTCGGAACTGTGGGACTCGCTGCGGGCCTAGCCAGTCCTGCTGTATTCCGCTCCCTGCGTTCCCTGAGCGAGATGAACATCATGGGAATATTCCTCGCGCTGTTCCTGGTCGCGGAATGTTCGATCATCCTCGACGCCGATGTGATACCTGTCTTCGCGGTCTCGGTCTTCCTGGCCACGGCAGCGAACCAGTTCATCCAAACAGCAGCTCAACGGCGTGTCTTGGAAGCAAACAGTGATCATCCCGGCTCGGCCAACGCAGCTTTCATGGTCGGCGTTTTCGCCGGAGGCGCCGTCGGATCTTACTTGGGCGTAGCGGCCATCACTGCCGGTGGAATGCGGCTGGTCGGGGCACTCGGAGCCGTTTTCATCATGTGTGCCGCCGTTGTCTGGAGCTCGGCCTTCCACCGTGCACGTCGCAGTGGAATTTCTCAGCAGCCCAGAGACGGCTCCGCATGACGGAAGAACTCCGCGTGACCCGATATTCCCGGGAACCCAGTCTTGCAAGAGGTTTGCATGGCCGAGAGGCAGCTGGGTGTAATTCTCCATGGCCTTGGCCAGGTATTCGCCACTTCGCAACCAATATTCAAACGAAATGAGAACAGCGATGACCGAGCAGCTCACCTATCCTACGGGCACGACAGGTCTGATCCTGATCGATCTCCTGAACGACTTCCTGGCAGAAGACGGAAAGATGAATCCGGCTATCGGCGAGCAGGTGAAGAGCCGGAATCTCGTTGCCAACCTCGCGCGCCTCATCGAAGGTGCACGTGAGGCAGGAATGAAGATTTTCTACGCACCGCACGGTCTCGACGAGCATTCGTTCGACGATTTCAACGTCGTGCACCCTGTATTCCAGGGCGGCCTGGCGAACCATATCTTCTGGAAGGGGAGCTACGGTGCCGACTTCTACCCGGCACTGCGCCCCAGAGACGGCGAAACTGTCCTCACCCAGCACCGGATGTATGACTCGTTCATGGGAACCGACCTCCAGGAACGACTCGAAGCCCAAGGGGTAGAGAAGGTCGTCTTCGCCGGCTTGACGTCGGGCACCTGCATCGAGGGGACAGGCCGACACGCGCTTGAGGCCGGTTACCACGTCACGTTCCTCGCGGATGGTGTTGCGGACTTCACCGCGGAGAGCCACCGTGCGGCGGTGGATATCGCCTACCCCACCTTCGGGCATGCGGTTCTCTCCATCGATGAGTTCCTCACATCCGTGAACAACTCCGCCAAGCAGTAGCCACCCCACGCCCTACTCCCTCAACCCACGGGGGCAGTGGGACAGGGGCAAGAAGCGGCAGCGATCGCTGTCTCCAGCGGCAGGCCAGCCGCAGCGTGTCTGGCTGGCAAGCCGCTCCATGACCAGTGTCCGGGGATGTCTGCCTTAACATCCCCGGACACTGCTGCGTTCGCCTCCAGCTTGCCTTGACGGCGCAGTGATCTGGTTGGTGCCAGCGCAATCCGGCGCCGGAGGCGCCGTCTCTTGAGCATGGCCATGACCTGCTCGCCGACCCATCGGATCTTGACGAGAGCGGCGTCGTTGCCCCGGTTGAAGTTATCGCCATGATCAAGCGGCTCGCTGTGTGCACGATCTCGCCGGAGCAGGGCCGCCCGCTGGGCCGGGCGGAGATGGAGCCCTCAGCCTGTCAGGGGCGGACGGGCGCGGATCAGACAGTCTCCGGGGCCGAGTCCACTGTCCAGATCTCTCCGCTGCCGTTGGTGCTCAGGTGCCGGAGCAGTGCGTCGGCGGACGCCTCCGGCGTGATCAGGCTGCCCTGTTCGTAGTACGTGACGAACCGTCCGTGGAGGGCTTCGCCGATACCCTGTGGGTCTTGCTCCCGGATCCATGCCTGCATGGACGTGTCCACGATGCCGGGGCGGTACACGTTCGCTGTGACGCCGGGCTGTTCGATTTCCGCAGCCAGGTTGAGCGTGTGGGCTTCAAGGCCTGCCTTCGTCGTCACGTACGCGTTGCCGCCCACAAAACTTGCGGGCCGGCCGGCGAGACCGCTGGAGACGTTGACGATGCGGCCCCACCCCTGCGCGAGCATGGTAGGCAGTAGAGCGCTGTTGAGTGCCGACACGGCCGCGACGTTCAGGATCAGCGCTGTGACGACGTCGTCCGTCTCGACGCTCGTCGACGGACCCATGGGGGTGATCGTCGCAGCGTTGTTGATGACGATATCGATGCCGCCGATCGCGCTGAGTGCCCGGCGGGCTCTGCCGATGCCTTCCACGGTAGATAGGTCGGCAACGACCGTGGTGGAGATCCGGCCGCGTTCACGGACTTCGTCCGCAACGGCGGAGAGTTGACCGTCCGAGCGGGCCAGGAGGACCAGATCCGCGCCTGCCTCTGCAAGGGCCAGAGCGGTGGCTCGGCCGATGCCGCGCCCCGCGCCGGTGACGAGAGCGGTCCGTCCCGTGAATGAGGGCATGAGTAGTACCTTCCAAAGGGTTTTGGCCCAGACGGGCTTCGTGCCGGCGGGGAGACCTTGTCATCCGAGGACATCGTCGGGCTGTGGCATGGCCCGATGCCCCGAAGGGATCGCCCAGCCGCGTCCACCGACTGCATACGCTGGCGGACAGGGGCAGATTCGGAGTGCTCCCCGCACATCTGGGTTGTGATTTAAGACTTAGAACCATATGCTCGTCGCCCGTGAGGTGCAAGCCAGGCCGCGAGGTGATGTGAAGGGCTGCTGGGCGACTCGCCGTCCGCACGCGCCGCTATGGAGCGCCGAGACGTCACGCGGGCGGCGGGTGACACAGGATGGATCAAGATCTCTGTCTGCGACATGCATCGGAAGTAGCTGAAAAGAGAGGTTCCAGCAATGATCGCTACGGGTTCGTCCGTGTGGAGTGGGTCTTTCCATCAGGGCAGCGGAAGCATCTCGACGGAGTCTGCGACGCTGAGAGGACATCCGTACACATTCGCGAGCCGGTTCGAGGGCGCGGAAGGGGCCAGCCCGGAGGAGCTGTTGGCAGCAGCTCATGCGGGCTGTTACAACCACGCCCTGGCGAACATCTTCCACAAGAACGGCCGGGAGGTCGGCAGTATCGCGACCCAGGTCGAAGTGGACATGGGCAGTGACGCTGTCAGCCCTGGCATCAAAGCTGTGCACATCAGCGTCGAAGCGGCCATGCCAGACGTCAGTGACGAGGACTTCCAAGCCTTCGCTGAACGAGCGGCACGGACGTGTGCCATCTCCCAGGCGCTGTCAGTCGAAATCACCCTGAGCGCCACGCTCGTACGCGAGGACGGCTCTGACCCTTCCCGAGAGCAGCAGTGAACTCGGTCTACACCCCTCGGAGGCAAACCATGGGACCGTCCAAGAACGATGCCGAGAGCGCCATACTCGGCCGGATCAGCACGATGGTGGGCCATGAAAAGGTGCTGCGGGCGCAGCTCGCCGAAGGCGCGATCGACGGGCACGAGGAGCATGTACGGCTCGCGGCGCTTGAGCGCGAACTCGACCAGTGCTGGGACCTGCTGCGCCAGCGACGTGCACTGAAAGGGGCCGGTGCCGACCCCGAGGAGGCGCAGGTGCGCACGGAGGGCACAGTCGAGGGCTACCTCTCTTGAACGCCGTCGACGGAATATCCGCTTGTTGACGCACGGCAACGGCGTGCACGGGGCAGAGGGATCTCTTCGCCGGGTCGAGTCTGTCTGGGCCATCGGGGAGAGCACACGGTCCAGGGTGTTCGAAAACCTGCCGTCGGCTGCCAGATGAAGCCCCGGATCATCCGAGCGAGGAACTCGCACTAATGACGCCGGCCTCATGCCTCTCGTGTGGCAGGGCTCGGGTGCGTGCGCTGCCGTGGTCGTTGGTCCTGTGGCCCGCGGGGAGCGACGGGGTCGTGCTGTGTGGGCCCGGACCGCGCCGAGTTCCATGACGCAGGCAGCCTCCGGTCCCGGGATCCTCTGTAGTTACGCCGGGACAAACGACACAGCCCATTCCGCGGACATCGCGGCGGTCTCGCGTAAGGCCGGGCGATGGGGGAGCAGTACAGGCCGGCTCTCGCGGGCACGGGTCGGGCCTGTGCGTCCCTGTGCGTCCTGTCTCCCGATTCGGTACGGAGTCTGGCTTCTTCTGGGGGTGCAGCAGCAGTTTGAGGACTCGTGGGCGGAGTGCATGCACTGGTGGTAGCACCGTCAGACCATCTAGGTTGTCTATGCAAAGTCAGCCTGCTACGTTGCGACGTATGACTGAAAATTCGCGGCATCTGGTTGTCAGGAAGCGAACACCTGCTCTGTGGTGGGTTACCTTCAGTAATCCGCCAATCAACCTCATCGGCCCTCAGATGGTGGCCGAGCTGCAGGAACTGCTCACGGAACTGGAGAACGACGACCTGGTCGCCGCTGTGGTCTTCGACAGTGCCGACCCGGACTACTTCCTCGCTCACTGGGACATCGCAGCCGACCCGGCCGAGGTCGACTCGCTGCCTTTGGGGCCCACCGGCTTCCATCCCTGGCTGGACATTCTCGTGAGACTCAGCCGCCTGCCGGCAGTGACCATCAGCGCCATCCGCGGCCGGGCGCGGGGAGCCGGCAGTGAATTTGCCCTGGCCACCGACATCCGGTTCGCCAGCCGTGAGAAGGCGGTGCTGGGGCAGTTCGAACTGGGAACGGGAGCGGTTCCGGGCGGAGGCCCCTCAAGCCGCCTTGCGCGCCTGGTGGGCCGGGGCCGGTCGCTTGAAATCCTACTGAGCGCCAACGACTTCGACGGGGATCTCGCCGAACGGTACGGCTATGTCAACCGGGCCGTTCCGGACGCAGAGTTCGGTGCGTTCGTCGAGGAGTTCGCAGTTCGGATCTCGCGGTTCGATGTGAGGGCGATCGAGGAGGTCAAGCAGTACGTCAACGCCGTCACGCTGCCGCCGGACGATGAATTCCCTCCCCAGATGGCAGCGTTCTGGAAGTCGGTCTCCCGACCCGAGACGCAGGACCGGGCCCAGCAGATGTTCGGCCTCGGTCTTCAGCAGCCGGGAGATACCGAACTCAACCTCGGAGCAGCGCTGGAGGACATCGTCGTTCCGCCGGCTGTGGGCCGTGACAGGGAGAAGACCCAGGAGGGGGCCTGACGCAGGAGGAACCCGTTGGTGAGCGTCTGGAGTGTCTTCGACGGCGCAGGCAAACGGCTGCGGTGCGTCAAGTCCGCCGATCGCAGGTGCCGGGCAGGACGGCTGTGGATCCGGCGCGGCAGTTCATGAGGAGTCCTTGTGAGCGCTGGCGTGGCGCCGATTGCGGCGCGGCAGGAGCGTGACTTCGTCCACTCCGACGGCGTGGTCCGCCTCGCAGCAAGCCTGCACTATCAAGGGCGACCCGCACTCGGTGTGACGTGCGAGCAGAGGCGGGGCGCCCTCCCTCGGGAGATGCCGGTCGCCCCACTGCATGAGAGCCAGCAGCACCGGCTGGAACTCCACGCCTGCCTGTGTCAGTACGTACTCGTAACGTGTGCGCTGACCGCTCTGCCTGTAGGGCTCGCGCCTCAGGAGCTGTGCCGCCACCAGTTCCTTGAGCCTGGCCGAAGCGACCGCTTCGCTGATGCCGACACGGCTCACGAAGTCGTCAAAGCGCGTAGTGCCGTAATGGGCCTCGCGCATAAGGAGCATGGCGGAGCGCGTCCCCACCACCTTCATCGCTGCATCGATGGAGCAGTCTTCGGCAGACCATCGAGTGCGGTCCTCAAGACCGCCGCCGAGCTTCATGTTGGACGGTTCCATATCGGCAGAATACCTCTGACTACATCTTTATCTAGTCAGGTTCCTCCCGGGGGTGGGTGGCTGCGGACCGCCCCTGGGTTGACTTTCGTCAAGCCAGCCGAAACCATCTGGCTATGCATAACGATAGCCAGCCTGTTCGGGATGAACCCGAAGCCGCGCGCGGCAGGACAGGCCTCGTCCTGGCAGCTCTGTGCGCATCAGCATTCATGGCGAGCCTGGACGTGTTCATCGTGAACGTTGCGTTCGACGACATCGGGCGTGCTCTGCCGGGGGCGTCCCTGCAGAGACTCAGCTGGGTGCTGAACGGATACGCCATCGCCTATGCGGCCCTGCTCGTGCCCCTGGGGCGACTGGCCGACCGGTACGGCCTCAGGAGGAGCTTCCTGATCGGCCTCGCCCTGTTCACCGCCGCCAACGTGGCCTGCGCCCTGAGCCCCAACCTCTGGATCCTCGTAGCGTTCCGCGTCGTACAGGCCACAGGGGCGGCGGCGCTCACGCCCGCCAGCCTTGGCCTCCTGCTGACAACCACACCACCAGAGCGCCGCGCGGCCGCCGTTCAGCTCTGGGCCGCATCAGGCGCGCTCGCGGCCGCTGTCGGGCCGACGCTCGGAGGGCTGCTGGTTCAGCAGTCCTGGCAATGGGTGTTCCTGGTCAACCTGCCCGTAGGCGTACTTGCCCTCCTCGCGACGTTCCTTGGAATCAAGGGCGGAAACACCACGTCAGCTCAGCCCATGCCTGACTTCGCCGGTGCTGTTCTCCTCGCCGCGGCGATAGGAGCACTGACCCTTGCGGTGGTCATGGGGCCTGAATGGCGATGGACGGCGGCACCCACCGCAGTTGCCCTGGCTGTCGCAGCGATCAGCACCGGGGTCTTCGCCTACCGCAACCACCACCACGACACACCGATCATCGAGCCGGCGCTGCTGCGCGTACGGTCCACCGTGTGGGCCAACGTCACCGGCCTGCTGTTCTCGGCTGCGTTCGGAGCATGTCTGCTCGGCATCACCTTGTGGATGCAGCAGTCGTGGCACTACAGCGCACTGCGCACAGGCCTCGCGCTCGCACCCGGCCCGCTCATGGTGCTTCCCTTTGCGCTCCTCGGACAGCGCATGGCTCGCACCATCCCCACCGCCCTCATCGTGGCAGCAGGGTGCCTGCTCCTCGCGGCGGGCAGCGCCACGATGACCCTCAGCCTGACGTCAACGCCGCACTACGCATCCGTGCTTCTGCCCGCGTGGATGGTGGTCGGTGCCGGGTTCGGTCTCGCTCTTCCCACCATCCTCGCCGCGGCCACAAAGGACCTTCCCGAAGACCGGACAGCGACGGGGAGCGCTGTGGCCAACATGAGCCGCCAGATCGGTACAAGCCTCGGCGTCGCGGCCCTCATCGCCGTGCTCGGTGCAGCCCCGTCGTCCCACAGCTACGACAAGGCCTGGTGGCTGGTCACGGCCGGAGCTGTCCTTGCCGGTCTGACGGCGCTGCAGATCGGTCCTCTTCGGCGTCCGGCTCCGCCACGGGAGCGAGCAAGCGCCCCTACGGTCTCGGACCGCTCTGCAGCGCCCGGCCGCTGACCTGCTGTCAGCAGAAGAGTTCGTGCCCAGCACGAGCTGCTACCGATCCAGTGTCGTTACAGCCCTCCCGCCTTGCCACCAAACCTTGGACAAGGAGCATGAGCATGAACACCACTTTGATACCCATGCCCGACGGCCGCCGGCTGCAGATCGAAGCCGCAGGACCCGATGACGGCATACCGCTGATCTTCCACAACACCACGCCAGGATCTGCCCGGCCATACCGGGCGCTGAAGACCGCCGCAGAAAAACACGGCCTGCGACTGATCACATTTGCACGTGCCGGTTACGGCCTGTCGACCCGCAAGCCCGGGCGAATCGTGGCAGATGCGGCAGCCGATGTTGCTTCCCTTCTGGATCACCTCTCCATCCAGCGGTGCCTCGTTCTTGGGTGGTCAGGCGGAGGACCTCACGCACTCGCGACAGCAGCGCTGCTTGCGGACCGTGTGGCGGCCGTCGCCTCGGTCTCGGGATTTGCTCCTTTCGACGCACACGGCCTGGACTTCTTCGCTGACATGGGCCAGGCCAACGTGGACAGCCTGACGCTTGCCCAGCGGGGCGAGGCAGCGATTGCCGCCCCCTATACCGCCGCGGCGGCAGCAATGGCCACGACAACAGGTCCTGACCTGACCACGCACCTCGCCACCCTGCTGTCGGACAACGACCGTGCCTTCCTGTCCGATCCGCAGACAGCACAGGACGTGGCCGCAACAGTGGCAACGGGTGTGCGGTATGGGGCGACAGGGCTGATCGATGACGACCTCGCCTTCGTCAAACCATGGGGCTTCGACATACGTCAGGTCGCCGTGCCTGCATTCGTGTGGCACGGAGGACAGGATCTAATGGTCCCCTATGCGCACGGCGAATGGCTTTCAGAGCAGGTGCCTGGTGCGGTGCCCCGCCTACTGAAGAGTGAGGGCCACTTCTCGGTGGCTCTCGGACAGACAACCGAGATCGTGAATGAACTCCTGGAAGCCTTCTAAGCCGAGCAGGGGAGATGTGAAGTCCTTCGTTCAGTCACCGACAGTCGAACGGCCCGTCGGTAAGGGTGAGGGCGCCGGTGATGCTGATGGGGATTGGGATGTTGGCCGGACCGCCGACGCCGACGAGCACGGACAACTCGACCTCGGCGACGCCGCCCGCCGCATCGCCGTGCGGACGCAGGCCGTTGTCGCCGTCCAACTGTGGGGCGCGCCCGAGAACACGGACGACCTGCTCTCCAAGCTCCGCATCCCCCGCTGGTCGCCGCACTCGCGGGCACGCAGCTTCTCCGCTAGGAGGGTTACCTGCCGGACGCGAAACCGCCTACAGGGGCCGGGGCCGGTGGCGACGCCGCCCTCGTGGACCCCGGATCGGAGGGAACGCATCCGGAAGCGGAAATAGATGGGTGACATCGTGTCGGTTCTCGCCGGGGAGCGTGACGGCCAGCGGGGTGCCGTGGCTGTCGACGCCCAAGTCGTGCTTGGAGCCGGGACGGGCGCGGTCGACGGGCGATGCGCCGACGTGATCCCCCTTTTGAGGGCTCGGACGTGCGATCCGTCCACAGCGCAATCGTCCAGTTCCGGCACATCCGCTCCGCGCAGTTCGCACAACAACCCGGCATGCAGGCGGGGCCAGACGCTTGCCTCGGTCAGCGCCCGAGCCGACGCCAGGCCATCACCCCGGAACAACCCACCGCCCCACTCGGCACGTCGCGCCAAGTCACGCCCTCTTGCGCAAGACGTCGACGATGCCAGCCAGCGCGCCCCGATCCGGCACAGGTAAAGCGCAACGGGTCTGATTGAGGGTCGATGTTCTGAGGGAATCGAGTCATGGCCCGTCAGTCCTCTTACCTAGCTGAGCTGCGTCAGCGTGCGGTGCGCATGGTCGCCGAGGTTGGCCCCAATTACCCAACTGAGCGTGCCTCGATGAAGGCGGTCGCTGCGAAGCTGGGCATCAATTCCACTGAGGCGTTGCGGACGCGGGTCCGCAAGACCGAGGTCGACGCCGGCCAGCGTCCCGGGGTGACCTCGGAGGAGGCCGCGGAGATCAAGCGGCTGCGGGCCGAGAACGCCGAGCTGCGCCGGGCGAATGGGATCCTCAAGGCGACCTTGGCTTTCTTCGCGGCCGAGCGCGACCGGCCGTCGAAACCGGGCTGACGTGGGTGGCTTCAGTCGAGAACCCGTATACCAGGAGCCTCGTCGTGCCATACAACTCATGCCCACTAACACTCCGACGCCACAGCCAGGTTGGAAAGGGTTCAGTAGGCGTGTGAAACCCGCCGTGGCTCCCACGTGCAGCCCCGAAGCCGTGGGCGCGTCGCGACATTCAGATGTTCCGCCACACCCACGAACTGGCCGCGGTCCGCGAGTCCGGACTGCGGCCAGAATCAGGTCACGCGGCCTGCGAGAGGCGTGCGCTCAGAACCTGAGCCCGCTCGGCGGCCTCCTTGTGGGCCTTCTCCAGGGACGCCTCGCCGCTTGGGATGAGGTCAGCCATTGCGGGCACGCTGCCTGCAAGCGTCAGCTCGGCGATGATGAATTCGACTTCGAGCTCCATAAGTCCCCCGAGCACGCCCTCCAGGTAGTTGAGGACGAACTCGAAGCGCTCCTGCGGCGCGCCATGGGCGTACGAGCCGCCGCGGCTGGCAACGACGGTGACGGGCTTGCCCTTTACCGTCGTCCCCTCGCCGCCCGTGCGCCCCATGATGATTACCTGGTCGAGCCACGCCTTCAGGGTGGACGGGATCGTGTAGTTGTACATAGGCGCACCGATCAGTACGGCATCGGCACTCTCAAGCTCCTCAACGAGCTTGATCCGCTCCGCGAATGCAGCGGACTGCTCGGGTGAGTGCGAGGCGGCATCGGTGAAACCCGCGAACGCGCGTAGTGCGTCGAGATGCGGCAGGGGGTTCGAAGCTAGGTCGCGGTATATCACCTTTCCGCCAGGGTTCTGCTCTTCCCACGCCTTACGGAAGGTCACGGCGACGGAACGCGAAGCCGATCCCGCTTGCGGAGCGAGGGCGTTGTCCAGGTGCAGCAGGGTGGGCATGCGTCATCCATTCGTTAGAGCTAGAAGTATTTGAGGGTGTTTCAGGCATTGGCAAAGGAGTCCTACATATTGCCCTCAGGACTCTACATTGTAGTTGACTACTCAGAAACCGTCCGTCTCGCCCTAGGAGGTCGGAGCGTCGACTACGGTCGGACCGTCTCCCTCGTCCCTGGTGTCCGCGGGTGTCCGATGAGCTCAGGCCGCCTGTGGTCCGGCGCTTTCGCCGCGGCGCGCCTGCGGCTGGAGGCTGCACGACGTCAGATGGCGGGAGCGGCTGCGCAGTCATGTAGTCCCTCATCGCTCCCGGGATGCGACCTGTGGGCAGTCCAGGGCCCAAGTTTGCTGGGCTGCCTGTAGCCCAAGGCCGAAAGGCCTTGCGCCGCGACACCTGGCCTGCCAGTGCCGGCGCAACTGAGCAACCTCGGAAGCGATCCATCCGCTAGGTCGTGGCCTGGATGGCGCTCTGGTCATTCATCCGGGGTCGACGCCGGCGACTGAAGCTCAGGCGCAAGGCGATGCCGCTGGAAGCAGAATCAGGATCCACGCTCAGGCGGGGTCTTGAGCGTAGGCGTGCTAGGTTGTTAGATGAGAGTCAGCGATGGTCGGGGGCCTCGTGAAGGGCGCAGGGTGCAGTGGTACGCGTCCCGAGCCTAGATAGCCGCCCAGAGAAGCCGTCGGTGTCGCAGTCAGCAACGGTGCCGTTGCTTGGCGCTTCAGAAATCTGATGGGCGGGTGCTTGCTTCCGTTGGTGCCCCTTTTTATTGAACGCTGAACAGCAAATATAAACCCCCGACTGAGAAGGTCACGATGCTCTTCCATGTGCATATAGCGCTCAAGCTGCCGCGCGACATTGCCCCTGAGACGCTCACACGCCTACAAGCCATGGAGAAAGAGGTTGCACGGCAGTTGCAGGTTGACGGCACTTGGCTCCACCTATGGCGGGTGGCCGGCAAATCAGAGAATCTGAGCATCTTCGAGGTTGCCGACGCGGACCAGCTTCACGAGGTTCTCAGCTCCCTGCCGCTCTATCCCTTCATGGAGCTGACCGTGACTGCTCTTTCTCGTCATCCGGGAGCTATTGCAACTGGAGCTCGGTCCTAGTACCCGATCATGGACGAGACAAGGCTCGATACGCTTGGTTCGGAGAAGTTCCTCCTGATCACGAGTTACCGGAAGAACGGCACAGGCGTCCCGACGCCGGTATGGGTAATCCGGGACGGTGACGCGCTCGGCGTCTGGACCGTCGCGGACTCCTGGAAGGTGAAACGGATCCGCAACCGACCGGACGTTCTCGTGGGTCCCTGCGACGTGCGCGGCAATCCGACGGGCGAGCAGGTTCCAGCGACGGCGGAGATCGTCGACCAGACCACGGCGGCCCGCTACCGCGGGCTGATCGCACGCAAGTACGGCGTCCTCGGCCGGGTCGTCCTCCTCGGCAGCCGGCTGCGCCGCGGGCGGGAGGGGACGGTCGGACTGCGGATCACCCTGACCCTATGAGAGACGTACGTGGGCCCGGCCGGTGCCAGTCGGTTTCGATGACGCCTGCGGCGACAAATTTGGCGCGGATGCCCCATGGTCCGCCTTCGGCGGCTAGCACCTTGGTCAGTTGGGCCAGGGCGCCTTTGGACGCGCTGTAGGCGGCGCCCTGGGGCACGGCGACCGTGCCGGCGTAGGACCCCGGTGCTGACGATGCTCCCGCCGCCCGGGCTCCGCATGGCTCGGAAGGCTTCTCGGGCGCAGAGGAAGGATCCGCGGGCGTTGACGGCCATCACTGTGTCCCAGTCCTCGGCGGCTGTTTCGGTGACGGGTTTGTTCAGGGTGCGTCCGGCGTTGTTCACCAGGATGTCCAGTCCACAGAAGGCGTTCAGCGCCGAGCGGACCGCGTCGACGGCGCTCTCCTCCCGCGTGATGTCACCTCGCATCGCGAGTACGCCGAGGAATTCGTCCTGCAGGGTCGTGATGCGGGACGCAGGTCGACGGCGACGACGCGGGCATGGAGCAGTGCCACGGTCTCCTTGCCCACGCCGCGCGCGGCCCCGGTGACCAGGGCGGTCTTCCCGGCGAACTCGGATGCTTCCACAGACGCGGCGGTGGGCGTCATGATGAGGTCCTCTCGTGAAGATCGGGGTCGCGCGCAGTGTTCCGCGCCGGCTGTCCGGGCTGCTTTACGGTCCCGCGTTCTCGGAGCAGACGGCACAGGTAGGGAGCGCGCGTGACCTCCCGTGCGTACGGGAGGTGCCGTGGACGCCCGGCGGGTGGGCGGTTCAGTGTGCGGTGAGGCCGCCGTCGACGACGAGTTCCGAGCCGGTGATGAAGGAGGAGTCGTCGCCGGCGAGGAAGAGGATCGCGGGGGCGATTTCGTCGGCGCGGCCGGCTCGGCGCAAGGGGGTGCGCTGTATGTCCGGTTGCTGGCCGCCCTGCTCGTCCAGGAGGTCCTGGATCATCGGTGTGGCGACCACTCCGGGATGTATCGAGTTGACCCGTGCGCCCTGCCGTGCGTACTCGACCGCGGCGGTCTTGCTCAGCAGGCGTACCGCGCCCTTCGACGCGTGATAGGCCGCGGCCGCGCCGCTGCCCACCAGGCCGAGCACGGACGAGGTGTTGATCACCGATGCGTTGCCGCTCGCTCGCAGCAGCGGCATCGCCGCTCTCATGCCGAGCCAGGTGCCTTTCTGGTTCACGGCGATCACGCGGTCCCACATCTCCTCCCGCGTGTCCTCGATGCCCGGCCAGTCCACGATCCCGGCGAGGTTCACCAGCACGTCCAGCCCGCCGAATTGATCGCGTACGAGGGCCGTCACCTCCTCCCATTGCCGGGCGGAGGAGACATCGAGGAGGGCGCTTGCCACATCCGCGCCACCTGCCTCGATGCGCTGGGCCAGCTTCTGGAGGGGTTCCCGGGCCACATCGGTGATCACCAGCCGGGCGCCCTCCTGGGCGAAGAGTTCGGCGGTCGCCGTACCGATCCCCCCGGTCGCGCCCGTGATCAGGGCCACCTTGCCCGCAAGACGTCCGGTCATGAATACGGTCCTTTTCTTGTGTTTGATACGTCGGTCAGCGGCTGTTGCCTGCCTCGGTAACCGGTCCGCTCCCACGAGGAGTCGCTCTTCCCGACCGGAGCATCTGCTGCTTGAACCCCGTTGCCCCGCTACGCTCGCCGCCCCGCTACGACGGGCTCGACTCCCGGTACAGCACGAGGTGTTCGTGGTAGAGCACTCCGTCACGGATGTCCCCTGTGGCGGTGAACCCGGTGTCGTCGACGTAGTCCAGGTGACTACCGGTGACCGTGTAACGGCCGGTGTACGCACTGGCCCGCTCGCCGCGAGCCTCGTCGTAACGGCCGTCCGGCAGCAGCTCCTGCCGGATGTATCCGTCCTCGGTCACCCACATACCGACCACGTCCACGTGGCCCACCTCGATCGCGGCCATGGCGGCCTCCTCTCATCGAACGGTGCGGTCCTTTCCGCTCTACCGAGTCTGCGCAGGTCAGCGATGATCGACCAGGACGTCTGCTGCCTGGGTGCATCACACCCAGGCAGCACGGCGGCGCGCCGCCTAGCCTGAGGACATGGACGACAACCACATGGGGGACTTCCTGCGCGCGTGCCGCGCCGCCCTGCGCCCGCACGACGTCGGGATGCCGAGCCACGGGACCCGCAGAGTCGCTGGGCTGCGCCGCGAGGAGGTCGCCGTCCTGGCCGGAGTGAACGCCGACTACTACACCCGCCTGGAACAGGGCCGCGAACGCAACCCCTCGCCGCAGGTGATCGACGCCCTCAGCCATGCGCTGCACCTCGACGAGGACGCCAGGGCGCACCTGTACCGGCTGGCCGGAGCCGCCCCCGCCGGCCGGCTGTCGCCCCGCCGCACCGAGCGCGTCGGCCCCGCCCTGCGGCAGCTGATGGATGGTTACCCGAACACCCCGGCGTTCGTCATGAACAGGTCCCTCGACCTCCTCGCGGTGAACGCGCTCGCCCAGGCCCTCTACTCGGCGTTCACCCAGGTGGACAACCTCGCCCGCATGACGTTCCTCGACCCGGCCGGCCCCGCCTTCCACACGGACTGGAACCGGGCGGCACAAGCGACCGTCGCGAACCTCCGCGAGGCGACCGGCTTCGAACCGGACAACCCTCGGCTGCGCGAACTCGTCGGCACTCTCACCGAGCACAGCGCGGACTTCGCGCGCCTGTGGCAGTCCCACAGCGTGCGGGGCAAGACGCGGGACGCCAAGCACTTCCTCCACCCGGATGTCGGCCCGCTCACGCTCACCTACCAGGCGTTCGACGTACGCGAGGCACCCGGCCAGCAGCTCGTCATCTATCACGCCGAACCGGGCAGCCCCAGCGCCCACTCCCTCCAATTGCTCGGCTCCCTCCACGCCACCCGGCGCCAGGACCGCTCCCGGCACACGGGCTGATCAGCCGACACAACCCGGGGACCCGCACCGATAGTGCTCCTTCGCCTCGGTGCGTTTCATGCCGCAAACGGCCGCCGGACGCAGGCCCGGCTCGGCCTGGACCGAACTGCTCCGGCCCGTGGGCGCCGGCGCCGAACCGGTCGGACATGTCCGCCTCGGCTATGCCCACTCCAGGCTTTGACGAGCGTACGGCTGAAGCCTCATGGAGCCTTTCGTCGCGCAGGCGACCGCCCTTCACGACCATATTTTTGCGGGTCTGCCGTCCGGGATGGGGAATGCTGCTGGCGGATATCGACCGGGCCCGGTCCTGTACGCCCACCGCAGCGTCCGGCCCGGGAGCACGGACGGCTCCGGCGATGCGGACGTGCGCTGGGCGCAGTTCACCACCGCCCTGGACAGCCGCATCGTCATCGAGCAGGCGAAAGGAATCCTGTCGGTGCGTCAGCGCGTCACGCTTGAGCAGGCGGTCTCCTCCCTGCGCCACTACGCTCGCTCCCACCGGGTCTTGCTCAGCGGCGTGGCTCATGGGGTCGTCCGCCAGGGCCTGGTGCCCCCGCCCGCCCCTGTTCAGCGCGTTCGGCCCGGCCGAACAGAACCTTTCGGGATGCCCTGCCTGGTCTCGTCATGTCGTCGCCGCCGGCTGACATGTTGTGTTGATCCGGGCTCCGGCAGGAGGTGTCACCAGCGGCGCAGGGTGTGGCTGGGTGGTTCGCCGTGGACGGTGCGGTAGTCGGCGGCGAAGCGGCCCGGGTGGGAGAAACCCCAGCGGTAGGCGACGGTGGTGACGCTCTGGGCGGCGGGGTCGGCGAGGAGGAGTTCGTGGTGGGCGCGGTCGAGGCGGATGCGGCGCAGGTACCGCAGCGGGGTGGTGCCGAGGTGGCGGCGGAAGGCGAGTTGGACTGCGCGGCTCGTGACGCCGGCTGCTGTGGCGATGTCGGCGATGCCGATGTCGCTTGCGGCGTTCGCCTCGATGAACGCGATCGCACGGCGCAGCGTTCCCGGGTGGGCGTCGTGGCTGTCCGCGGGGAGGGGATCGGTTGGCGCGTTGTTGGGGAAGACCGTCAGCGCGGTGGCGGCCAGCAGCCGGCCTGTGCTGCCGGTGATCAGCGGGCTGATGGCGGCCTGGTCGTCGAGCAGGAGGTCGCGGGCGAACGCGGCGGCCTGTTTCCACTGCCGGGCGGCGGCCGGTGAAGTGGCACGCAGCGAAGTGAACCGCAGCGGCGGGCAGGGTCGGCCGGGGGAGTCCATGGCAGCCCGCAGCGCGCTGTGGGGCACGGTGATGATGCTGGACCGGAACTGCAGGCAGCGCACTTGGTAGTCGCCGGCGGGATAGCTGCCGAGGAACGCGTCTCCGGCGCTGTAGCGCTCGGTGTTCTTGCCCAGTTCCGCCTGGGTGCTGCCGGTGATCAGTGTGGTCACCGACAGGTCATCGGTGCCGGTCAGGTGCAGCGTCACGTCCGGCGGCATGGTGAAGTCGACGTAGCTCAGTCCGCCCGCGCTGACCTGGGAGACCGACACGGGCGACGTCAGGCTCGCACTCCTGGTGCGGGGCGGGCGCCCGGCCCGGTACATCGCGGCGATGAAGTCCTGCGCTTCGTCCGGGTCGGTCGTGGCGAACGTGAAGCGCTGCGACGGGGGGCCGACAGCGGGGAGGTCAGACATGGGAGCACCTCGCTAGGACGGTCTCTACCCCGTGTCAGGCTACTCGGTCTCTGCCGGCTCGGCCGCTGTCGCCTCAAGGTGCCCAACCGCTCAACTCACCGCGCCAGAGGCAAGAGTGGAACCCGCTGCGGCCGGGACGCGTGGCCGGTGTCGCGCCGAAGGCGGCGCGACACCCTCGTGTCGGGGCGGCCGTGGGGCTGCGAGGACCGGATCGCTGATGCAACGTGACGGCCGAAACGGTTGCAGGACCGGCCGGGAGCCGGGGCGCGCGTTGTATCCATGACAGGGCCGTCACCGCGTGCGTGGGGTGTGTTTGGTCTGCGCGTGACCGCGGCGGGTGCAGAACGATCGCTTCGCGTGGCGCCGGCGTGTGACAGCGCACAGGACGGGGCGGGACGGCGGGGTCCGGGCCATTCCGTCCCGTGCCCGGCGGCTTTCGTCGCTCTCGTGAGTTTTCACCTTCGGAGCGTGGCGGGGCAGCACTCCAAGCGAAAGCTCGAACCGGCAGTTCAGAGCAGGACACCAGCCACATAACGAAGAAGCCGCTCCGCCGCAGTCGTGCTCCCTGAGGAGCAGTCCTTGAACCACGTTCGGTCCCCGCTGCTTTCGTGAACGCTCCGTTCGACCGCGCGGCCACCACGGGCTGGGCAAGGGACCCGACGACACCCCGAAGAAATCAGTGATTGCGCTGGGCCGGGGAAAGTGAGACAAGTCCGGTGTCGATGAGTCGGGCCGCGCGCCGGACGTCGGCGCTGACCTCGTTGCGCAGTTCCTCGGAGGTCTGGGCGCCGTTCAGGTGCCTGCGCAGCGCCTGGAACTGGATGGGCCACAGCGCGAGCAGTGAGGCTGCGGCGATCTGAGGTTCAGGGTCGTCCGGGCTCATCCCGGTGCGTCGGGCCAGGACTTCGGCGGCTACGGCGATCTGCTGGTCGGTCATGTCGCGCTGATACGCCCGCAGGGACGGGGTGGATCCGATCAGCCTGCCGAAGCGAAGGAGCACGGCCGTGGCCTGGGACCAGTCGTCCTGCGCCGCTAGCCAGGAGGTGAGGCCCGCCAGTTGGCCGGACAGGATCTCCAGCACTGCTTCGACCGGCGAGAGACCGGGATCGGCCAGTGTGGTCCGCAGGGCGCTCAGCGTGGTTTCGCCCAGGTCCAGGATCAGGGATTCCTTGGTCGGGAAGTAGTTGAAGACGGTCTTCTCCGACACCCCGCAGGCGGCGGCGATCTCGGAGACACGCACGGCGTCGAAGCCCCGGTCCATGAACATCTCGGTGGCCGTGTCGGACAGCTGCTGCCGTAGCAGCCGCTTCTTGCGATCTCGCAGCCCTTCGGCTGCCGGCTCCTCTTCGCGGCCTCGCAAGGCCGTCCAGTCCACGGTGCGTGCGCTCATTGCCGAAGCATAGTCCAGCCACCCTACATTTTCTGTTACTGTAAATTTTCAGCGACTGTAAATATGACTGGTCTTGAAGTCTGCATCCTTGGAGCCCGCACATGAGCGCCATTCGCATCGTCCGTGACTACCCGCAACCGCCGCGGAAGGTCTGGCGTGCGGTCACCGATCCAGAGCTGATCCCGCTCTGGACGGCCACCGGCGCCGGCGCGCGGCCGGAGGGCTTCGCGGCCGTTCCCGGCACCACGTTCAAGTTCGTCGCGAAACCGAAGCCCGGCTGGAGCGGCGTGGTGGTGTGCGAGGTGTTGGAGGTACGTGAGCCTTTGCTGCTGCGCTACTCGTGGCAGGACGAAGGCGGCGGTGAGGTCACCGAAGTCACCTACAGCCTCGCACCGCACGGCGGCGGAACGCGCTTCATCTATGACCACACCGGCTTCACCGGCGTCGGAGGCCTCTTCATGGCGAAGATCCTCGGCACCGTCCGCACCAAGATGCTCACCAAGGGCCTGCCCGCCGTGCTGAATGACCTCGACGACCAAGGCGCCCTGCGCCAGGACAGCCCTCTGCGTCCCAAGCCCCTCTAGACGGCCGACGCAAGAATCCCTCCGAACGGCGGGCACCTGCACGTTCCGCGTCGCCGGGGAGCAATGCCACTTGTCTCAACGGACGGGTCGACCACACCCCGCTCCCTGTCGCCTCGGCAGGAGACAACATCGGCGCCCTGGCCAGGGCGTACTGTCCCAACTGAACCGTCGGCTCCCTCAGATGTACCGCGCCGGTAGGGAGGACCAGTTCGGCGCGCTCGGCCTGGCCCTCAACGCCATCGTGCTGTGGACCACGAAGTACAGCGATGCCGCCGTCACCCGGCTCCGCGCCGAGGGCCACGAACTCCGCGACGAAGACATCGCATGGCTGTCCCCGCTCAAGCACCGCAACCTGAATCTGCTCGGCCGCTACAGCGTCACCGCCGGCGTCCCGGCCCCCGGCTCCCCGCGCCCGCTGCGCGACCCGGACACGCCGGAACTGGACGAGGACGACGACCGCTGCGAGGACTGAGGCGGCGCCGGTGACCCGCGCCTGGGACCACGGTACGGGGCACTGCGTCGGGCCGCCTGGTGCTGCACGTGCGGCTACGGATCACGCGCTTGGTCCGTCGCCGGTCATCAGGGCGAGCAGGCTGTGAGGTGCGTGGTCGTCGATCATGGTCGTGTAGAAGCCGTCGTCGTCCGCTTCCACCGCGGCGACGTGAGCGAACATCGCGTGTTCGTGCGCTGCGAGCGCGGTCTCCACATCGTTGGGGTGCGCGGCGAGGGCGCGGCCGAGTTCCGCGCCGTCCAGCATGGCCAGGTTGGCGCCTTCGCCGTTCGGCGCCCGCAGGTGCACGGCATCGCCCAGCAGGGTCACCCCCGGCACACGCTCCCAACGGTGCCCGGCCGGCAGGGTGAAGATGGGGCGCAGGACCGGCGGGGTGTCGCTGTCGGTGATCAGTGCGGTGAGTGCGGGGCCCACCCGTCGAACTCTTCCCTCACTCGTGCGGTGAAGGCTGCGGCATCGCTGGTGTCCAGGCCGGTGAACCATTCCTGGGGCTTCTTCAGCTGCACGTAGGTGTGCAGGATCCCGCCCCCTTCACGGTGAGCGAGCAGTCCGAGGCCCGGGGCGAGCGCGAACAGGGAGCCGGCTCCGACCGCCTTCGCGGAATCCGGGTGACGGGTTTCCGCCTCGAAGAGGAACGTCTCCACGCTGCATACGCAGAAGTACTGGGGCGTGGCCTTCGAAAGCAGCGGCCGCACACGCGACCAAGCGCCGTCGGCGCCAACGAGCAAGTCCGCGACCACGTTGGTGTCGTCGGCGAAACTCACCCGGTGGCGGTCGTCGCCGAGGGCCTTGACGGCGGTGACCTTGTGACCCCAGCGGACGGTTCCGGCGGGCAGGGAGTCGAGCAGCATCTGCCGCAGTGCGCCGCGCGGTACCTCCGGGCGTTCGCCGGTTCCGACGTCGGTCAGGTCGAGCAGCACGTTCGCCGCTCGGTCCATGATCCGGTACGCCTCTCGGCCCGGGAGGATCAGGCCGCAAGCGCCGCTCGCTGACCCGGCCGGTCAAGAGGGCCGGCCGGGCCCTGGACCTCATCGGCCGCGACTTCCACGCCGATGCGCCCGGCGCGAAGCCGGTCGGCGACATCACCGCGCTGCCGACCGCCGAGGGCTGGCATCGAGTGTCCGAGAGCACGGGGAAGCCTCACCGCCTGCCGTGCACCACCTCGTTGGTCGACATCAGGTGCTGGGAAGGCTTCGGCCCCGCTCAGCCGCTCACCACACCGAGCAGGACCCGGACCGTCTCCGCCATCGCCTCCCGGCCCTTGGCGACGTAAGGGCGGGGGTCGGTCAGGTCGGGGCGCTCCGCCAGCGTCTCGCGCACCGCGCCGGTGAAGGCGACGTTGAGAGCGGTACCGATGTTGATCTTCACGATGCCCGCCCGTACGGCCTGTCGCAGATCGTCGTCGCCGACGCCCGACGAACCGTGCAGCACCAGAGGTACGGGCACGGCCTCCCGCAGGCGTTCGATGAGGGCGTGGTCCAGGGTCGCGGAGCGTTCGGTCATCGCGTGGCTGCTGCCGACGGCGACCGCCAGGGCGTCCACGCCGGTGTCCGCGACATAGCGCGCCGCCTCCTGCGGATCGGTGCGCACCCCGGCCGTGTGAGCGCTCGCTGGGGCGTCGGGCTTGCCGCCCACATAGCCGAGTTCGGCCTCCAGCCACAGGCCCTCACCGTGGGCCCACTGGACCGCGGCGCGGGTGGCCGCGAGGTTCTCGGCGTACGGCTGCGCCCCGGCGTCGAACATCGCGGAGGAGAAGCCCGCGTCGGCCGCCGTGCGCAGCAGACGCATGTCCGTCACATGGTCCATGTGCAGTGCGACGTCGACGTCACAGGCCTTGCCGACCTCGGCCGCGGCCCGCGCGATCGGTTCGACCCGGCCGCCGTGGAACCGTACGGCGTTCTCGCTGATCTGCAGGATCACCCCCGGGGCGCCCGCCGCGGCTGTGCCGGCGGTGATCGCCTCGGCGTGTTCCAGCGTGATCACGTTGAACGCGGCGACGGCCCGGCCTGCGGCGGCGGCCTTCGCGACGAGTTCGCGCGTGGGAACCAGGGGCATGAGGGTGTCCCCTCGCTTTCGTGTCGGTTCGGTGGGTACGGGCCGGTGATGGCCCGTACCGCTGCGTGGTGCGGCCGGTACGGGTATGTGGGTGATCAGGACGTCTGCGTAGCCGGACTCACGTCCGCGCCGGTGTCCGCCGCCCCCGGGGCCACGGAACTCTCGCCGCTCTTCTCGTCGCTGTAGACCATGAGAGTGGAGCCGGCGAGGGCCAGCACGATGCCGAGGGTGCCCCACACGTTGGGGAGCCTCTGGTAGACCGCCAGGGACAGCACGATGGTCAGTACCGGCGCCAGTGCGTTGGTGACGGGGGCGACCACCGTGGCCTTGCCCCGGCTGAACGCCATGACCAGGAACAGCGCGCCGACCGCGTTGAGGACCTGTGTCACCGCGGTGAGCGCGGGTGCCTGCCACGGGGCGTCGGAGGGGTAATCGCCCATCATCACGAACGCCACCGGCACCAACAGCAGTCCGCTGATGGTCATCCAGCCGAAGGTCGTCGCGTCGTTGACCCCGACCAGCGCGGCCTTGCGCATGCAGAACGCCTGCACGCCCCAGGCGACGCAGATCAGGATGGCCATCAGCAGCCACGGGCCGTGTGAGTTCGAGTCGTCCTTGCTGCTGGGAATGCTGAACAGCACGATCGCCGCCAGCGCCGCGACGACACCTATGACGGCGAGCCGGTTGATCCGCTCACGCAGCAGCGCCATCGCCATGAGGACGGTGACCACGGGGGAGAGCGACACCAGGGGGAAGATCAGGTACGCCGGGCCGTTGGCGAGCGCCTGGAACAGCAGTAGTTGTCCGCCGGCACCGGTCAGTCCTGCGATCAGCCCGTACCCCGCGGCGACCGGCCGGCGGTCGAACGTGTTGCCGCGCATCGCGAAGTACGCGGGGATGAGCATCGTGCAGGCCCAGATGATGTAGATCATCTCGTTGGGATAGCCGTACCTGCTGTTCGGCTCGCTGGAGAAGGCGCCCCACACACCCCAGAACAGGACCAGCAGCGCCGCGTACACGATCCAGCTCTTGGTACCTCTGTTCATCGGTCGTCCTCTCCTGAGGCAGGGGTCCGGGAGGCCATGCGCAGCGCGTCGAGCGCGGGCCGGTCGAGCGGGGTTCCAGCGAGTTTCGCCGCGTACAGAGCGGCACCCACGACAGGCTCGTAGAGAGGGTGTCGCAGCTCGTAACTGGTAGAACGATCTTTCATTCCGGAGGTGAACGCCTCCAGAACCAGGTCGGCGCCGAAGGTGCCGCCGGAGTAGGAGACCGGTACGGTCTCGTCCGGGCCGAACTCCAGCCGTTCGCGGGTGACGTCGACGAGCAGGGCGAGTTCCCGGCCTGCGTCGGTGAGGATCTCCGTGGCGGCCGCGTCGCCCAGAGCGGCCGCCTCGGCCACCGGGCGGCTGAGCGCGGCGATCCGGCTCCGGTCGCCCTGCCACTGGTTGTGGACGACGTCGATCAAGTCGAGGTCGGACGCGAGCTGCAGGTGGCGCCGGAACACCTCGGCCAGGGAGCCCTCGGGGAGCCGCCCGTCGCTCATCCGCGAGAAGGCGTTGAGGCCCCGGATCGCGATCCAGTGCGCCGATCCCTCGTCGCCGAACATCTCGCTCCAGCCACCGATGCGCACGCCCCGGCCCAGCCGCTCGCCGTAGGTCATCGAACCGGTGCCGCTGATGACGTTGATGCCGTCGACCGCGCCCAGCGAACCCGCCCAGCCGCAGACCATGTCGTTGTCGCAGGCGTAGCGGTCGTGCCCGAGCACCGCTCGCGGGGTCGCGTTCAGGACGGGCAGATCGCGCGCCGCCTCCCCGTAGCCGGGCAGTCCGAAGAAGGCGTACTCGATGTCGGCGGGGGCCAGTCCGGCCGCCGTGCAGACAGTTTCGACGCCTTCCTTGAGTACACGTTCGACGAGCTCGATGCCGTGGGAGAAGTAGTACGAACTTGCCGCCTGCGCTCGCGCCACGACCTGTCCGGACCGGTCGACCATGCAGAATGCGGTTTTCGTACCGCCACCGTCGACACCTAGGAACATCGTTGTACCTCCGTCGGGCGCCCTCGGTCCGCGCCGTTGATGTCTTTGCTCAGTGGTGCGTTGCCTTTGATCAGTGAGGCAAGGAGTGCAAGGTCACGCCCTGCACCACGCGGTTGATCTCGCCCGAGGGGAACGGGTTGTCGGGCCGCAGACCCCGGGCCAGGGAGGCGCGCAGGGCGACGAGCTGGGCGTACACCACGGCGGACAGCGCCAGGGCGACATCATCGACGCCGTCGAGGCCCGGCAGCGGCCAGGCGTCGGCGCCTGTGCCCTCCGCTCCCGCGCCGGAGTCCGCTGAGTCCGCGGAGACCGTGACGACGCTGCCGGCGGGCAGGTTTCCGCACAGCTCCGCATAGATGTCCTGGTCGTACTTGCGGGTGTACGGGTCGTTCGACATGTACACCACCGCGACCGTACGGTCGTTGAGCACCGCCTTGGGGCCGTGCCGGAATCCCAGCGAGGATTCCGCGACGGCCATGAGTGTCCCACCGGTGAGCTCCAGCACCTTCAGCGCCGACTCCTCGGCGAGGCCCTTGAGCGGGCCGCTGCCGAGGAAGACGATCCGCTCGGGCGCGCTCTTCAGGAGGGTGCCGACGGTGCGGTCGACAGCGCCGCTCTCGGTGATCGACTCGGCTGCCCGGGCCAGGCGTTCGGCGACGCCGTCGTAGGCGCTGCCGCCCAGGGCGAGCAGCGCCGCGAGCGTCATGCACGTGAAGCTCGATGTCATGGCGAAGCCGCGGTCGTTGGACCCGGGCGGCATGAGCAGCACGTGGGACTTCGGAAGCTCCGCGTGTTCGCGCGCCAGGCGGCCCTGCTCGTTGCAGGTGATCACGAGGTGGTGCACCTCGGAGAGGACCTGGTCGGCCAGCAGCGTGGCGGCCACGGACTCGGGGCTGTCACCCGACCGCGCGAAGGAGACCAGCAGCGTGGGCACGTCCTCGGCGAGATAGCCGCGGGGGTCGGCGACGAGGTCCGTGGTGGGGACCGCGTCGACGCGCCGTTCCAGCCGCCGGGCCAGGGCGGGCTGGAGCACCTGGCCGGCGAAAGCGGAGGTGCCGGCCCCGGTGAGCACCACGCGCAGGTCGCCGCGGGAGAGGAGCGGACGCAGGAAGGCGTCCAGCGAGTCCCGGGAGCCCGCGACGATCTTGTCGACCTCGCGCCACAGCGTGGGCTGCTGGGCGATCTCGCGGACGGTGTGGGCAGCGCCGTCGTCCGAGGACTGCGTGCCGAAGGGCGTGGTCACACGTGCTCCTTGTGGTTCGGGTGGGAGGCGCGGTCGTAGTCGCGCAGAACATCGCGCACATGGTCCACGGCCAGGTCGCGTGGCCGGGCGGCGAGCTCGCCGTGGCGGACACGGGAGTACTGGAGCGGAAGATGCGCGCTGAGCAGCGGCAGGGGAATGTCCACGGCCGCGAGGTTGTCCAGCAGCCTGGCCTGGGCCTTGTCGATCTCGGGGTCGGGCCAGTAGTAGCGCATCCGGTCGCTGTAGCTGTAGCGGCGCGCGAGGCGCTGCTCGGCGGCGACGCCCGGGTAGTAGCCCTCCCATCTCGCCGGCTCGGCGAGCATCCGCTGCTCGACGACCTCGGCAAGCCCTGACCGCTCTGCGGCCGGCACCAGTTCGTCCTCGATCGCGGCGAGGGCGAACAGCGCCTCGCGCAGGGCGAAGGTCAGCCCGGGGCCCACCTTGAGGACTGCCCAGTGGTCCTCGACCAGTGCGGTGAGCGCCTCGGCGGTCTGGTAGTCGGTCGAGTGGGCCTCATAGACCATGGTGGGCTCGTCGTCGAGGACCTTGCGCAGTTCCTCGGTCAGCTCCCGCCGGTAGTCGACGACCTGAAGGTGGTCGAACTCCACGGCCGGCTGGACGACCAGGGCCATGACACGCGGCCAGACCTGGTCGATGCCGTGTCGGGCGAACGCCTTGCGGTGCTGCTCCAGAGTGGTGCGCGCCGCCTCGGGTGTGGTCGGGACGAGAGCGCCGAGCGTGTCGTGCGCGCCACCGGGTGTGGGTACCTCGGTACCGATCACGTACCGGATCCGCTCGGCCCGCTGGGGGCCGGCCGTTTCCTCTGCCACCCGGATCAGTCGCGCGGCGCGTTCGGCGACGACGTCGTCGGTCAGCGGGGTGGGATCACCGGCACACGCGAAGCTGCAGTCCAGGTGGATCTTGGTGAAGTCCGCCGCCACGTAGGCAGCGACCAGGGCGTCGGCCCGCTCCATCGCCTCGTCGGGCGTCAGGGACTGCCACCGGTTCGGTCCGAGGTGGTCGCCGCCGAGAATCACGCGGTCCAGTGGCAGACCACTTTCGGCGGCGATGCCGTGCACGAGGTCGCGGAAGTCCGTGGGCCGCATGCCCGTGTAACCGCCGTACTGGTCGACCTGGTTCGAGGTCGCCTCCACCAGTACGTGACCACCGGTCTCCCGTGCTTGCAGCACGGCTGCCTCGATGACCAGCGGATGAGCCGAACACACCGAGGTGATGCCCTGCGGCTGCCCGGCTTTTTGGCGCCGGACCACCTCGCTCAACGGGCTCTGCATGGCCGACCCCTCACTCAAACGCGTATCTCAAGCCACTGTGCCGTCCTGGCCTGCGGTTGATTTCGGACAGTACTGGTCTTGTTGGAGGTCGTCAATAGTCTTATTCTGGTATGCATCTGGTATTGCACGGGCAGCGGTCGATCCGCGGCGATCACTCAAGACCGCCGGGGCATCCTTCAGGGCCGAACGGTGGTCGGTTACGTCTGGTTGGTGATGGAGGCCCGGAACCGGTAGCGGTCCCCCCGGTAGACCTGCACGGTCAGTTCGATCGGGCGTGCTTCCTGGTTCGACGTCAGTTGGGTCGCGACCAGCATCGGCATGGTCTCGCCGATCTCGAACAGCTCGATCTCGCGTGGCGTCGGGTGGCGGGCCTCGACCGAATAGTCGGCGATGCGGGGCAGCTGCGGCGGGTCGGCGGCGCGCAGGGTGGCGTAGAGCGAGGCCGTGGTGAAGTCGGTTTTGGGCAGCGCAGGGCAGGCCGCCAAGGGGAGCCGGTTGTGCTCCAGCACGACCAGAAGACCGTCCAGGAAGCGCAGCCGGTGGAGGTCGAAGAGGTCGGCGCCCGGAGCGATCCGAAGCTGCTCGGCCTCGTGCACCGTGGCCGGGCGGACGGTGGCCGAGAGCACCTTGCCGGCCGTCGTCAAGCCGTTGGCCTGGGCGTAGTCGGCGAACCCCTGGACCTGCGGGGCCGTCGAGGCGGACGTCATGGTCGCCTCGGGGAGCAGCCCCAGCTCGGCGACGAACCATCCGCGCGACGACGACGGCCGCACGACGCCCCGCGACTCCAATTGTGCGAGGGCCGCGCGCAGCGTCACACGCGAGACGGCGTACCGGTCGGACATGGCGCGCTCGGAGGGTAGCCGGTCACCGGGGCGGGCGGCAGCGGCGCGCAGGTCGTCGAGCAGTTGCGCGGCTGTGCGCTCGTACAGCGGGAGGACGTCGTCCCCGAACAGGCCTCTGGGCATCGGCGTTCTCGCGTCGGTCATACCAGAAACATACCAATCCGATCGCCGGCGCGAACCCTCGTCCAGACGGCACCCCCCGTTGACATGCCACTCGAATACCACTTACGTTCTCGATGCAGGCCACCCGGCGAGGGGGACATCGTCCCCTGGGCGACCTTCCGTTTCGCCGCGCTCCGGACACCTTCCGGTGATCGAGGCAGCGTTGTCGCATTTCACCGGGGATGGCCGCGCGCGAACGCGGGAGACGACCTCGCACCGGGATGCCCGTTCGGACGACACGCCTTCTTTCGACCCCATCCGGCCCACTGCGAAAACCAGTAGCAGACCGAAACCAGTAGCAGGCCAGACCTCGACCGGTCCTAGGGGCGGTCGCTTCGACGCGAACACGCTGTTCGACTCCGATGATCCACAGCGACGGACAAAGGCGGCTGCCCCAGGTGGGCACGCACGACCGAAAGAGAGTTCGACATGACGGACATGAACCGGCGGAGCGTACTGAAGGTGGCGCTGGGGGGTGCCGGCCTGGCCGCGTTTCCGACCGTGGCGATGGGCGCCTCACCCGCGGCGGCCGCACCGAACTCGGATCCTGACCTCGTCGGAGTCGGCGACACCTCCATCACCCTGGAGTTCGACGACCAGCTGCGCAGCCGGGTGGCGCTGAAGGGCGTCGACCTCACTCGCTTCGACGCCGGCGAAGCCCTGCTGGTGGGGGACAGGACCATCGAGGCGTTCGCCTACCGCGGGCACCGCACCCGCACCACCCGGCACACTCGCCACGGCGCGGGCGTCCGGGTGACCATCGAGGGCACGACCGAGGAGGGCGTGCACAAGACGGTCGAGCTGACCTCGTTCGAGCGTCTGGCCGGCATGATCGTGATGAAGGTGACCTACACCAACAGGTCCTCGACCGCGCTGAAGGTCACCGGGTGGCGCAACGGAGCCCACGAACTCCTGGAGTTCCCCGGCGGCTTCTACACCTTCTCCGGCAGCACGTACACGGACCGCCGCGACTGGGTGAGGCAGGTGAAGGACGGCTACGTCCAGGAGAACTCGCTGGGGATGGACTCCTCCGACTACGGCGGCGGTACCCCGCTGGCGACCGTCTGGCGCCGGGGCGGGGGCCTGTCCGTCGGACACGTCGAGCCCGTGACGACGATCCTGCGTATGCCGGTCCGCAAAACGGCCGCCGGAGCGAGCATCGCCGTCCAGGACGACACCGCCCGCACCCTGAAGCCGGGCCGCCGACTCAGCACCAGCACCACGTTCTTGACCGCCCTCCCGGGCGACCACTTCGTGCCGCTCCAGCGGTACCGCGACTACATGAGCGACATCGGCCAGCGCGCCCCCAAGGTCCCCGCTTCAGCCTTCGAGCCCATCTGGTGTGCCTGGGGTTACGAGCGCGACTTCGCCACCGAGCAGATCACCGCGGCGCTGCCGAAGGCGCACGAGGTCGGCCTGCGCTGGGCCGCGCTCGACGACGGCTGGCAGACCAACGAGGGCGACTGGGACATCAACACGGCGAAGTTCCCGCGCGGCGAAGCGGACATGCGGGCCTTCACCAAGGAGATACGGGACGCCGGCCTGCGACCGCGCCTGTGGTGGGCCCCGCTGGCGGCGGACCCCGACAGCAACCTGATCCGGGACCGCTCCGACATGCTGTTGCTGGACCGCGACGGCAACAAGCAGGACGTCACCTGGTGGGACGCCTACACCCTCTGCCCGGCCTACCAGCCGACCGTGGACTACTTCGTCGAGCAGGCGAAGAGGTTCATCGGCGACTGGGGCTACGAGGGGCTCAAGATCGACGGCCAGCACCTCAACAGCGTCGCGCCCTGCTACAACCCCGAGCACCGGCACGCCCGCCCCGAGGAATCCACCGAGGGCGTGGCCCGGTTCTGGAAGGCGATCCACGAAGCCGCGCACGCGGCGAACCCCGATGCCCTCGTCGAACTCTGCCCCTGCGGTACCGCCTTCGCCTTCCACAACCTGCCCTACGTCGACCAGTACCCGAGCTCCGACCCGGAGTCCTCCTACCAGGTCCGCAGCAAGGGCAAGTCGATGAAGGCGCTGATGGGCGCCGGCAGCAGCTACGCCGGCGACCACGTCGAACTGAGCGACAACGGCGACGACTTCGCGTCCTCCTACGGGGTCGGAGCAGTCCTGTCGACCAAGTTCACCCTCCCCGGAACCGGAGCCCCGGACAAGGCGACCGACCTCACCCCGGAGAAGGAGGTCCTGTGGCGCAAGTGGGTGTCGCTGTACAAGAAGAACATGCTGCCCACCGGCGAGTACCGCGGCGAGCTGTACGACATCGGCTTCGACAAGCCCGAGGCGCATGTCGTGGCCAAGAAGCAGACCCTCCACTACGCCTTCTACGCCGACCGGTGGGACGGGACGGTCGAGCTGCGCGGTCTGGGCCGTACCCGGTACCGTCTGATGGACCCGTTCACCGGCACGTCACTCGGAACCGCCACCGCTCAGCACAACACCGTGAAGCTGTCCTTCGAGCGGTTCCAGCTCATCGTGGCCGAACCCGTCGGCTGACCAGCCGGGCTCGTGGCCTGTCGTCAGGCACAGCCACATGATCAACTCACTGTTGTCAGCTGGGCCAGAACGAGCGACCGCGGGCCGCCGCCGGAGTCCTCCCCGGTGGCCCGTGGCCCGTCGTTACCCCGTCGTGCACGAAACTCGGCGGGTACCTGCTCACTCAATGTCGATTTCTCCGATGCGGAGCTCGAAGCCCTTCGGGCTGCCGCCCGGGAGTACGGCACGACGTTGAAGGCTTTCGTGAAGGCCTCGACGACCGACACGGTCGCTCATCAGTGAAGGCGGAAGAGGGCGGCGACGGAGTTCCAGTGGGTCTTCGCGGATCCCTCTCTGGCCGTAGCCATCGGGGTGCCTGGCATCGACGACGGCCCAGTGGCGGACACGACGGGCGGGGCCGGCTGACCTGATGGCGCCTTCCCTGCACATCGACGTGCGCTGGCTGCTGCAGCGGCGCGAGTCGGCTCTTCCCGACCAGCCCTGCATCAGTGACTTCTCCGCCATGGTCGTGGCCATGGCGCGCCATCGTGTCGATCCGCCCCGCCTCGGTGCGGATCCGGACGCGTCCCGGCGTGCTGCGGCGCTGCCGCACACCCTGCTGCCGCTCAAGCCCCTGCCCTCGCGCAATGTCCGGTTCGCGTGTGCCGTCACCAGATGCGTTGCCGTGCCCGGAGCGCCGAGACCGTGGGCAACGATCACGGGGCGTTCATCGCGGCCGGAGGCTCAGGAACCGGCCACGTCTGTGGGCGCGGTCCAGCCGGTGGCTCGGATCCACTCGCCCAGGTCCAGGGTGGCCGGCTCGATCGAGCGCACCGCCGCGAGGTCCGCAGGGGATGGCGCCGCCTTCGCGAACTCGCGGAACATCGCCTTGTCGAGGTCGGTGGGAAGCACGCTCAACGGGAGGGCCTCGTACCGTGACGGGAGCCCGGCGCGCGTACCGAACGCCGCGGCGATCTGGGGGCCCGTCAGCTCGTCGCCGATGAGCTCGACGGCCCCGCCGGGGGCCTCCGCGATGTCGAGCAGGAGCGCCGCGGCGACCCGGCCGATGTCCCTGACTGAGATCATCTTCAGGGCGACGTCCTCCGGCAACGGCAGCCTCAGCACGATCTCCCCATGCTCCAGGGTCGGTGCCATCACGCTCGCGAAGTTCTCCATGAAGGCGGTCGCGCGAACCATCGTGGCCCTGAGGCCGGACTTCCTCAGGTACTCCTCGATCGAGTGCTTCGAGTCGTGGTGCGGCACACCCGACTCCCGGTCCGCTCCGAAGACCGAGTTGAACACGACGTGCGGGACGCTCGCCTCGACCGCCGCGTCGACGAGCGCGGTGCCGATACGGATCTCCGTCTCGACCTCTTCGAGGCTGTTCGCCTCCGGGGTCATGAAGTAGAACCCCTCGACCGCCGCCAGCGCGGCGGCCGGCGACGCCGGGTCGTCGGCCCGGATGGCCGCCAGCTCGACGCCGCGGGCGGCCAGCGCCTGAGCCCGGTCGGAGTGCGGGTCGCGGACCAGAGCCCGCACCCGCGCCTTGTGGTCCAGCAGCGCGTCGACCACCGCCCCACCCTGTTGCCCCGTCGCGCCGAATACTGCGACCGTGCCGGTCGTCCGTGTGCGCATCACTGCCACCCTTCACTAGTTCATGGCGTGAACGAAATTAGTTCACGGTATGAACTTCGTCAAGGTTCGAGTGGAACGGGACCTCACGGTGGGATGGGTTAGTTCGAGGTGGGCGAAGAGATTTCCGAGGTGTCCACGATGGCGGTGGCCACGCGCTCGAAGGCGCGCTGGTCGTCGGCGTCGAGATTCCTCGCGATCTCGGGCAGGCGCTTGCGGACCTCGGCGTAGAAGGCCTCGGCGAGCACCTTCCCCGTGGGTGTCGCACGGAGCATGACGACCCGCCGGTCCTGCGCCGAGCTGGCCCGGTCGACCAACTCGCGCCGCGCGGTGCGATCGACCAGCTGGCTCAGTGCGTTCTTGGCCATACCCAACGACGCGGCGAGGTCAGCCATCTGCCGCGGCTCGTTCCTGATCGCGCAGAGCAGCGTGGCCTGCGAGGGCGTCAGGTCGAACTCGGCGCAGATCTGCGCGTACTTGCGTTGAATCACAACCGAGAGCCAGAAGAGCTTGTCGCCATAGTCCACGCCGACCTCCACGGTCCGATCACGAACGATCAGCCTACTCGTCGCGGGCCGGCGGACCACCACTCACCAGGCGACACACACCACGGCGAGACCGGCCATGAACCGGGGCAGCTCTGTGGGCCCACTGGCGCAGCTGCGCGACGCGCACGGTGTCAGCCAGGTCCCGGGGTGAAGTACGCCAGGAAGTACGGCTGATCACAGCCGTACTCACTGAGCTCACCGAGCAGGACGTCTCCCCGCAAGAGCTGCCACCGCGTCATCTGGTGTCCCCGTCGCTTACCGCCCAGTCGAGTTCGCATCATCGCAGCGCGTGCCTCCCTAGTGCTGTGACCCGGTTAGGTTCGCCGGGTGGCTGGGCGTTAGCGCGGGTTCTGGAGGAAGGCGATGAGAGCGGCTGTGAGTTCGGCGGGTGCGTCTTCTTGGACAAGATGGCCCGCACCGGCGATTGGCTCAAGTCGCGCGCCCGGGATGCGGGCGGCGAGCTCGCGCCCCTTCGCCACGGGAATCCAGGTGTCGTCCTGGCCCCAGCACACCAGTGTCGGGATGCCGATCTCGCCGTACCGGTCCTGTATCTCGTCGGTGTAGAGCTGGTCGGCCTGGGCGATCTGCCGGTAGAAGGCCGCCTGGCCGAGGTCGCCGAGCCAGGGCCGGACGAGCCGGTCGAGGACTGCCGGGTGCAGGCCGGGGCTGCTGGCCGAACTTACGTACTCGCGTACCAGGGCGTGGTGCAGTGCGGGCGGCAGTTGCTCGAAGACCTCGGAGTGCTCACCGACAAGCCGGAAGAACGGGGAACCCCAGGGCGCCAGTGCGACCGGGTCGACCAGAGCGAGCGCGCGGTAACGGGCGCCGTGCAGCAGATGCGCCCGCAAGGAGATGGCGCCGCCGAAGTCGTGGGCGACCACCAGGGGTTTCTCCAAGTCCCAGTGCGCCAGGAGGTCGGAGAAGACCTTGCCCTGGGCAGCCAGGGAGACATCCTGGTCGGCGGACATCTGCGATGCCCCGTAACCGGGCATGTCCCACACGAACACCTGGTGACGGCGGGCGAGTGAGCGGGCGACAGCGCGCCAGACATACGAGGAGAAGGGTGTGCCGTGGAGAAGCACAACCGGATCCTGGCCGGGTTGTCCGAGGCTGTCCCAGCGGATATCGCCCGACGTGCTGCGGAATGTCTCGGCCAGTTGCCATTCACTCACGGGTGCTGTTCCTCTCGGTTGTGCCTCCGGCCCAAGCGGGTTGATCAAGCCCGTTCAGTCCGGACGGCACCGTCACAGGCCGGCAGCGCCGCGCTCGGACAGTGCATTCACCTTGTGCCTGGTCACGCGGCGCCGGGCGTGAGTGGGGTCTGCCGCCCCAGCGGATGCGGCTGGAGTGCGGGCGGCGCTGCACCGGGTCTTCGATGGCGGGTTCGATGCGCCGGCGGATGCGCCGCGGGCGTCCCCGGTGCGACACGGCCCTCCCGCATCGCCGAGGACTTCGGCGCCCTGACGCAGGTGGTCCCGTACGACTTCTGGAAGTCTCTGCGAAGCGCAAGGTCATCGCTCACGGCGCACCGGTGCCCGCACAGGGCTCCTGACGCTCAACCGCCAAGTGTATGGCCGCCGTTGACCTTGATCCGCTCACCCGTGACGAACGCCCCCTCGGATGAGACGAGGTACGCCACGGCAGCGGCGACGTCGTCCGGGCTGCCCATCCGGCGCAGCGGCACCTCGGCGGTGTAGGCGGCCCGCTCCCCGGCAGGGGTTGCGGTGTGCCGTTCGACCGGGATCCAGCCCGGCGCGATGGTGTTCACCGTGATCCCGTGCGGGCCGAGTGCGCGGGCCCAGCACTCGGTCAGGCTGTGCTGGGCCGCCTTGGCGGCGACGTACGCCGACATCTCGGGCAGCAGCCGCTCGGTGACGTCCGAACCGATCTGGACGATCCGGCCGCCGTCGCGCTCCCGCATGGCCGGCAGCACCGCCTGCATCAGCAGGGTCGGGCTCTTGACGAAGAAACTGAGCTGGGCAAGATGGTCGTCCCAGCTCACCGCGGCCGGATCCCTCGCGGGTTGCGGGCCGGTGGCGTTGACGACGAGCGTGGTGACGGGGCCGAGACGGGCAGTGACGCTCAGCACCAGGTCCGTCACTGTGGTCTCGTCCGTCACGTCGGCGGCGAACGCCTGCGCGGTCCCGCCCGATGCCCGGATGTCCGCCACCACCGAGCGGGCCGCCGTGGCGTCCGAGCGGTACACAGCGGCGACGGGGTGTCCGGCGGCCGCGAGACGCCGGGCGATCACGGCACCGAGGCCGCGGGACGCACCGGTGACCAGGGCAGTACCCGTGGTGCCTGAAACTGTCATGCCGTCAACCTAAGCGGTCTTGAGGGACTGGGATGTGGTTATTGCCGTCGCGGCTGCGCGGCGGGTCAGGGCGTCGGTCCGCGCCCGGGATCCGGGCCCCACAGCCGACAGGAGCACCGACACCTGCATGCCAAGGAGTTCAAGCCACACGTCTGACCGGCGATTGTGCGACGACTGCTCGCTGGAGGGCGTGTGATCGCCGCTGAACGCCGACGCCGACGCCGTCTTCAGTTTTCGTTTGCGGACGAGTGCGCCGGCTGTCTCACCTGGTTCCGGAATTGTGCGGGAGACGAGCCGACCACGCGGCGGAATGCGGTGCTGAATGCGCTCTCGGACTGGTAACCCGTGGCCCGTGCGAGTTCGGAGATCGACAGGGTGTCGCGGGCGAGGGCGTCGCGCGCCAGACTCATGCGCCAGTGGATCAGGTACTCCAGTGGTGGGACCCCGACGTGGTTCTTGAAGGCGTGGGCGAACGCGGAACGCGACATGTTACTGATCCGGGCGAGTTCCTGGAGGCTCCAGGAGTGGGCCACGTCCGCGTGCAGGGCACGCAGGGCGCTACCGATGCCGTCCTCGTTCAGGGCGCCCAGCCAGCCGGTGGGCCGCTCCGTCCGGGCGGCGTGAGCACGCAGCATGTGGACGAGCAGGATCTGTGCAAGGTGGTTTTGCACCAGTGGACCACCGGCTGCGGTGAGGCCGACCTCGGTGGCCAGCAGATCGATCAGCTGGGCGAGCCTGCCGCCATGGGGATCGTCCACGCGGACGATCACGAGCGGCGGCAGGAGATCGGTCAGGAGAGCCGCGTTCCTGTCGTCGAAAGCGATGTGCCCGACGCAGAGGTAGAGGTTCTCCTCGGATTCCGGGCCGATCCGCACGAACCCGTCCGCGGCGCCCGCCAGTACCTGCTTCGCAGGACGTGGGCTTGCGTCGAGTGTGCTGGCCAGCACGTAGGGAGGCGGGTTGCCCATCATGAAGGTGTCGCCCTCATGCAGGAGCACAGGTTCGTGCCCTTCGAGGATCAGCCAGCACGTGCCGTGCACGAGGCCTCCGATCCGCACGTGCAGGAACGTGTCGAAGCGCAATGCCCACGTCCCTGCGGCTCGGAGGCTGGGCCCGATCACCGTGCGGGGCCGGAGCAGGCCGATCGCGTCAGCGACGGGGTCTTGGAAGCCGAGCATCAATGACACCTCTTGGACGATGCGTAAAGGATTCTGGACTTCGCATTATGGATGATGTTGCCGCTGTCCCTCAGGGTGGAGGTGAAACGGATCGCATCGAGAGCATTACGGAGACGCTCACATGGGACAGCTGGAAGGCAAGACGGCAGTCGTCACCGGAGGCAGCACCGGTATCGGTCTGGCCACCGCCGTACGACTGGCGGACGAGGGTGCGTACGTCTTCGTCACCGGGCGGCGGGAGACCGAGCTGGAAGCCGCCGTCAAGACCATCGGAACGGACCGGGCCACCGCGGTCGTCGGAGACGTCGGAAAGCCGGAGGACCTGGACCGGCTCTACGACACGGTCCGGGCGCGGGGACGGAATCTGGACGTGCTCGTGGCGAACGCGGCGGTCGGCTCGTTCATGACGATGGAACAGACCACCGAGGAGCACTTCGACGAGATCTTCGCGGTCAATACCCGAGGCACGCTGTTCACCGTGCAGAAGGCGTTGCCGCTGCTCAACGACGGAGCCTCGGTCGTCCTGGTCGGATCGACGGCCGCTGATCGCGGGATGGAGGCGTTCGGCGCCTATGCGGCGTCGAAGGCGGCCGTCCGGTCCTTCGCACGGACGTGGTCCGTCGAACTCAAGGGCCGCGGCATCCGGGTCAACGTGGTCTCCCCGGCATGGATCGAGACTCCCGGCGGCACCGCCGCATTCGGCGACGACCAGGCCTTCCAGGCGATCAGGGAGCATGTCGCCACGACCGTGCCCAAGGGCCGCATGGGTACGTCCCAGGAGGCCGCCGCAGTCGTGGCCTTCCTGGCCTCGGAACAGAGCAGCTACGTCGTCGGCGCGAACCTCTACGTCGACGGTGGCACGAACCAGATCTGAGGCACCACACGGTGGTCGGTATTCGGAGCAGGCAGGCTTCGATGCCGCCTCCGGCGCGCTGCCCTTCACGCGGTGGCCCGGCAGGCTTCCGGCGCCGACGCCCTGCAGATCGTCCAGGTTCGGCCCGGTCGCCGCCACCCGGCCGGCTTGGGCGATGTGCAGGGACGGAGGGTTCGCGCCCGGCAGTTCGGGCGGGCTGCCGAGGCGAGGCGGATCTCGGCAGAGTATGTGCCGCACTCGCGGACCACTCCGAGGATCAGCAGCATGCCTGAGGGTCGTCCGACCTGTTGATCAGGAAGGCCACGCGTACACGCCGCTTACGGGTGCTGCGGGAGGGCCAATGGCCTTGCGGCGCGATCGCGGCAACGGAAGCGCGTCGAGGCTGTGCAGGGCGCACACCGAGGACGGCTGTCCGGTTGCCCAGCAGGCGGAGGCGGTGCCGGTTCCCAGTGGGACTGCTTCCGCGTGCTGGATCGATGGCGGTTGGCCTCATGGGATGCGCGTCACCAGGGAGCTGCCCACGTTCGCCGCGGGCGAGGTGGACGTGCCGTTCGTGATCCAGGGC
>NZ_JBHWZP010000045.1:0-43029 GCF_042728395.1 Streptomyces sp. NPDC060205 | reverse complement strand
TGCGGGGCCCGCTCCGTTCGACCTGCTCGGGATCAGGCGCTCACACCGAGGCGCGTGCCTTGCGGTAGAGCACGGCGCCCGCCAGCAGCGCGCCCGCGCCCACGGGCAGCGCGAGGCCGAGCGGCACACCGGCGCCGGTCTGCGCGAGGTGCGCGGAGCCGTCGGTGCGGCCGTCGGCCCGGGCGCCGAGGGCGTTCGCGTCCGAGGCGTGCCCGTTCGGGGCGTCGGCGTTCGAGGCACCGTGGCCTCCGTGGCCCGACGTGCCGGGGCGCCCCGAGCCGTTCGAGCCGTCGGACTCCCCCGGCTTGCCCGGGCCGCCCGGCGTACCCGGGTGTTCCGCGTCTCCGGGCTGTCCCGGCGTGCCCGGAGAGTCGGATCCCCCGTGCCCGCCGTGTCCGGGAGTCGTGGTGCCGTGCCCGCCGCTGCCGGTGTTCCCGCAGGCGTTGCCCGTGGCCGTGTTGCCGACACCGGCGACGGAGACGCTGTTGCCGCAGACGTTCACCGGAACGTCGACGGGAATCTGCACATGGTTGCCGGAGCCCACTCCGGGCGAGTCTCCGGTGTGCCCCCCGGCGTGCGATCCGCTTCCGCCGCCCGAGCCGCCGCTCCCGTGGTGGCCGGAGCCGCCGCCCTTGCCCGCCCCCTTGTTGGAGCACTTGTTGCCGACCGCCGGGTTGAGGACGCCGACCACGTTCACGGTGTTGCCGCAGACGTTGACCGGCGCGTGCACCGGCGCCTGTACCGAGTTGCCGGAGAGTACGCCCGGGGAGCCCGAAGCGGTGCCGTGCGCCCCCGAGTCGGCGTGCGCGTAGCCGCCGGTGGCCGCGAGGACCCCGGTTGCCGCCGCCACCGTCATCAGGCCTTTGCGGGTGACCTGTCGCATAGCTTTTCCCTGCCCCTTGTGAACCGTGTGGTGCGCGATATCGCGGTATACAAAATGTCGGCGGCCCCGGAGCGCATGGCACGCACGCGGGGGCCGCGGACTCAGACCCTCATGGATTCAGACCTTCATGGGATGCAGGCCCTCATGAGGTGAGCACATCGTCAGACGTCGAGCACAGCGTCAGACGTTGGTGCAGGTGTTACCGAAGGCGGGGTTCAGCAGCCCGATCACGGAGACCGTGTTGCCGCAGACGTTCACCGGGATGTGGATGGGCGCCTGGACGACGTTGCCCGAGAGCACGCCCGGGGAGCCGACAGCAGCACCCTGAGCACCGGCGTCGGCGACCGCAAGACCCGCACCGGCGAGAACGAGGCCACCCGTGGCAGCCGCAGCGGCGACGATCTTCTTGATCATTGTTCCTCCTAGTAGTCACATGTGATCCCAGCCGCGGATCACATCACCAGTAACGAGGAGGGAGTAATAGGGCTACGAGCTTATGAGCGCATTCACTCTTCTCAGTCGGCTCCGTACGCGCTGGCGATTATTGGAGTGTCGTTTCAGCGGTTTATTCCAGGAGGCCTCTGTCAGGACGCCTCGATGAAACGGTCGAGCACCCGCACACCGAACTTGAGGGCGTCGACCGGGACCCGCTCGTCGACACCGTGGAACATTCCGGCGAAGTCCAGCTCCGGCGGCAGCTTCAGCGGGGCGAAGCCGAAGCAGCGGATGCCGAGGTCGTCGAAGGACTTGGCGTCGGTGCCGGCGGAGAGCATGTACGGCACGGCCCGCGCGATCGGGTCCTCGGCGACCAGTGCGGTCTGCATGGCGTCCACCAGCGCCCCGTCGAAGGTGGTCTCCAGGGCCTTGTCCGCGTGCACGTCCTCACGCTTCACGTTCGGGCCGAGGATCCGGTCCAGATCGGCGAGGAACTCCTCCTCGTACCCCGGCAGGTAGCGGGCGTCGACGTGCGCGGTCGCCTGGCCCGGGATGACGTTCACCTTGTAGCCCGCGCCCAGCTGGGTCGGGTTGGCGGTGTTCTGCAGCGAGGCGCCGATGAGCTTGGCGATCCCGCCGAGCTTGGCCAGCGTCGCGTCCATGTTCTCGGGGTCGAGCTCGGTGCCGAGGGCGTCGCCCAGCTCGTCCAGGAAGTGCCGCAGGGTCTTCGTGACCCGCACGGGGAACTTGTGCCGGCCGAGCCGGCCCACCGCCTCGGACAGCTCGGTGATCGCGTTGTCCTTGTGGATCATCGAACCGTGCCCGGCGGTGCCGTCCACGGTCAGCTTCATCCAGTGCATGCCCTTCTGGGCGGTCTCCACCAGATACAGCCGCAGGTCCTCGTTGACCGTGAAGGAGAAGCCGCCGACCTCGCCGATCGCCTCCGTCACGCCCTCGAAGAGATCGGGGTGCTTGGTGACGAGGTGCTTGGCGCCGAACGTGCCGCCCGCCTCCTCGTCGGCCAGGAAGGCCAGCACGAGGTCGCGGGGAGGCTTGCGGCCGCTGCGCACCCGGTCGCGTACGACCGCGAGGGTCATCGCGTCCATGTCCTTCATGTCGACCGCGCCGCGGCCCCACACGCAGCCGTCGGCGATCTCGCCGGAGAACGGGTGGTGCGTCCAGTCCTGGGCGTTCGCCGGTACGACGTCGGTGTGGCCGTGGATGAGCAGCCCGGGCCGTGAGCGGTCCTCGCCCTCGATCCTGACCACCGTGGAGGCGCGGCCCGTGTGCGACTCGAAGATCTGCGGTTCGAGACCCACCTCGGCGAGCTTCTCCGCGACGTACTCGGCGGCCTTGCGCTCACCCGGGCCCGAGTGGTCGCCGTAGTTGCTGGTGTCGATCCGGATCAGCTCGCGGCAGAGGTCGACGACCTCGTCCTCACCCTTGATGCTCCTGGTCGTGTCCTGCTCGCTCACGCGCTTCCTCCCACTGTCACTGCTGGTGGTCCCCCACGTCCTTCCCCCTCATCCTCCCTCCCCGTTCCTCCCCGCCCAAGGCCGGACCACGCCCGTCACACGCCGTTCACGCCCCGACGGCCGCGGCCCGGCGGTCCACCGGCCGGTGATCGGGGGGTCTGGAAAGCCTGGTAATGTTTCCTTCGTCGCCGCGAGGGGAACCCCGCGCGACAGACACCTTGTCCGGGTGGCGGAATGGCAGACGCGCTAGCTTGAGGTGCTAGTGCCCTTTATCGGGCGTGGGGGTTCAAGTCCCCCCTCGGACACCAGCGAAAAACCCCAGCCCGTCTGGGGTTTTTCTTGTTCCCGGGCCGCCCCGGCGACTGCGCCCCGGCGGGTGGCGCGTGCGTCCTGGACGGCGTTCGGACCCGCGTTTCCGGCAGGTGTGGGGCAGATCTCGTCAAGGTGACATAACTCCATGTCAGAGAGGCGCGGAGGCCGGTACCGGGGCCCCGCACGGGCCTGTTCGCGTCGCTGGGGCGCGAGGCCGGGGCTAGCGTCGTACTAAAATTCCACGCTTGTTCGGAGCTGAGTGGAATATCCCCAGGCATACCTGCGGGCCCGCCTGCTCCCCCGGTGCGTCCGGGTACGACATGTGAGGACCCGATGGCAGCCCTCCAGCATGGCCCCGCGTTCCAGTTGTCCGACGACGAGGTACGGGCCGAGTTCGGCGACCGGGCACGTTTCTCCGCAGCCTCCGCACCGTCACCGCGCACCCTCGTCGACATCCTCGACGCCTCCGTGCGCGCGTACCCCGACGAGCCCGCCCTCGACGACGGCCGTCAGGCCCTCACCTACCGTGCCCTGGCTATAGAGGTCGAGGCGCTGCGGCGGGGGCTGAGCGACGCGGGGGTGGGGCTCGGTGACCGCGTCGGTGTGCGTGTGCCGTCCGGGACCAATGAGCTGTACGTGGCCGTTCTCGCTGTTCTCGCCGCCGGGGCCGCCTATGTACCGGTGGACGCCGAGGACCCGGACGAGCGGGCCGAGCTGGTCTTCGGGGAGGCGGGCGTACGCGCCGTCGTCGGGGCGGGGCACGAGCTGACCGTCGAGGGGCGCAGCGAGGTGCCCGCCGCGCGGCCCGGCACCGGGCACGACGCGTGGATCATCTTCACCTCCGGTTCGACCGGCAAGCCCAAGGGGGTCGCCGTCACGCACCGCAGTGCCGCCGCCTTCGTGGACGCCGAGGCCGGGCTCTTCCTCACCGAGGACCCCGTCGGGCCCGGTGACCGGGTCATGGCCGGGCTCTCCGTCGCCTTCGACGCGTCCTGCGAGGAGATGTGGCTGGCGTGGCGCTACGGGGCCTGTCTGGTGCCCGTGCCGCGCTCCCAGGTGCGCAGCGGAGCCGACCTCGGGCCCTGGCTGGTCGAGCAGGAGATCACCGTCGTCTCCACCGTGCCGACGCTGGCCGCCCTGTGGGAGCCGGAGGCGCTCAACGAGGTACGGCTGCTGATCTTCGGCGGTGAGGCCTGCCCGCCCGAGCTGGTGCAGCGCCTGGTCACCGAGGGGCGTGAGGTGTGGAACACCTACGGGCCCACCGAGGCGACCGTCGTGGCCTGTGCCTCGCTCATGACCGGTGAGGAGCCGGTCAGGATCGGGCTGCCGCTCGACGGCTGGGAGCTGGCCGTCGTCGATGAGGCCGGGGAGCCCGTGCCGATGGGCGGCAGCGGGCAGCTCGTGATCGGCGGGGTGGGGCTCGCCCGCTATCTCGATCCGGAGAAGGACGCCGAGAAGTACGCCCCGCTCGAATCGCTCGGCTGGGAGCGCGCGTACCGCAGCGGCGACCTGGTCAAGGCGGAGCCGGAGGGGCTGATCTTCCTCGGGCGGGCCGACGAGCAGATCAAGCTGGGCGGGCGCCGGATCGAGCTGGGGGAAGTGGACACCGCTCTCCAGGGGCTGCCCGGGGTGGCCGGAGCCGCTGCCGCCGTGCGCACCGCGCGCGGCGGGAACCAGCTGCTCGTCGGCTATGTCGTCCTCCAGGAGGAGGTCCAGAACGAGGTCCAGGAGGAGGTCCAGGACGAGGTCCAGGACGAGGTCCGGGAGGGCGGGGGCGAAGGCGGCGGCTGGGATCACGCCGCCGCCGTCGAGCGGCTGCGGGCCGAGCTGCCCGCCGCGCTCGTCCCGCTGATCGCGCTCGTGCCCGAGCTGCCGACGCGTACGTCCGGCAAGGTCGACCGGGACGCGCTGCCCTGGCCGCTGGAGAACCTGGAGACCGGCGGGCCCACCGAGCAGCTGTACGGGACCGAGGCGTGGCTCGCCGAGCAGTGGAGCGAGGTGCTGGGCATCCCGGTGGGTTCCGCCCGGGACGACTTCTTCGCGATCGGCGGCGGGAGTCTCGCCGCCGCCCTGCTCACCACGCGGCTGCGCACCCGCTACCCGAGCGCCGCCGTGCTCGACATCTACCAGCAGCCGGTGCTGCGGAAGCTGGCCCGGCATCTGGAGAAGTCCGCGCAGGGCGACGGCGCCGAGCGGCTGATCGCACCGGTGCCGCTGCGCGCCAAGGTCGTCCAGCTGCTGGTGCTCCTTCCCCTGTTCACGCTGCTCGGGCTGCGCTGGACGGTGGCGCTGGCCGCGCTCGGCAACGCGCTGCACTGGTTCGGGGCGTATCCGTGGGCGCCGACCGCCTCCTGGTGGCTGGTCGCCCCGCTGGCCGCCCTCCTCTTCAGCCCGCCCGGACGGCTCGCGATCGGAGCGGGCGGGGCGCGGCTGCTGCTGCGGAAGGTGACGCCCGGCCGGTATCCGCGCGGCGGGAGCGTGCATCTGCGGCTGTGGGCGGCCGAGCGGCTCGCCGAGTTCAGCGGGGCGACCTCGCTGACCGGGTCCTGGCTGGAGCGGTACGCGCGGGCGCTGGGCGCCAAGGTCGGCCCGGACGTCGATCTGCACTCGCTGCCGCCCGTGACCGGCATGCTCAAGCTGGGCCGCGGTGCCGCCGTGGAGTCCGAGGTGGACCTGTCGGGGCACTGGCTGGACGGCGACCGGCTGGAGATCGGCCCGGTCAAGGTCGGCGCGCACGCCGTCGTCGGCACCCGCAGCATCCTGTTCCCCGGCGCCCGGGTCGGCAAGCGGGCCGAGGTGGCGCCCGGCTCGGCGGTCTCCGGGCAGGTGCCCACCGGTCAGCGCTGGGCGGGCTCGCCCGCGGCCAAGCTCGGCAAGGCCAAGCGGGACTGGCCCAAGGAGCGCCCCCAGAAGGGCACGTACTGGCGGGTGATGTACGGGGCGACCGGGTTCGCGCTGACGATGCTGCCCGTGGTGTCGGGGCTGGCCGCGCTGCTCGTCGTGGGGGTCTTCGTCCCGTCGGACGCCGGGCTCGTCGACGCGCTGCGGGGCGCCGCCGTGGCGCTGGTGCCGGCGACCCTCGCCTTCGGTCTCGCGTTCGCGCTGCTCCTGCTGGTCGCCGTGCGGCTGCTGAGCCTCGGGCTGCGGCCCGGTACGCATCCGACGCACAGCAGGACCGGCTGGCAGGCCTGGACCGTCACCCAGCTGATGGACCGCTCCCGGGAGACGCTGTTCCCGTTGTACGCGGGACTCGTCACGCCGGTGTGGCTGCGGCTGCTGGGGATGCGGATCGGGCGGGGCGCAGAGGTGTCGACCGTCCTCGCGCTGCCGAGCCTGACGACGGTCGGCGAGGGCGCGTTCCTGGCCGACGACACGCTGACCGCGCCGTACGAACTCGGCGGCGGCTGGATGCGGATCGGGCGGGCCGAGATCGGGCGCCGGGCGTTCCTCGGCAACTCCGGCATGACCGGGCCCGGCCGTTCGGTGCCGGACGGCGGTCTCGTCGGGGTGCTGTCCGCGACGCCGAAGAAGGCCAAGAAGGGCAGTTCCTACCTGGGGCTGCCGCCGGTCAGGCTGCCGCGCTCCACGCAGGACGGCGACCAGAGCCTGACGTACGACCCGCCCGTGCGGCTGCTGTGGGCCCGCGGGCTCGTCGAGCTGTGCCGGATGGTGCCCGTCTTCTGCTCGGCGGCGCTCGCCGTGCTGACGGTGGCCGCGCTGAGCGCGCTGGGGGCGTGGGCCTGGGCGCTCGCCGGGCTGGTGCTGCTGGGCGCCGGGGCTGCGGCCGGGCTGCTGTCCGTGGTCGCGAAGTGGCTGCTCGTGGGGCGTCACCGCGCCGGTGAGCACCCCCTGTGGAGCGGTTTCGTGTGGCGCAACGAGCTGGCCGACACCTTCGTCGAGGTCGTCGCCGTGCCGTGGTTGGCCGGGTCCGTGCCGGGTACCCCCGTCATGAACCTGTGGCTCCGCGGCCTCGGCGCCCGGATCGGCAAGGGTGTCTGGGTGGAGAGCTACTGGCTGCCCGAGACGGATCTGGTGACACTGGAGGACGCGGCGACGGTCAACCGTGGCTGTGTGCTGCAGACCCACCTCTTCCACGACCGGATCTTGAGGACGGATACTGTGGTCCTCCGTGAGGGCGCCACCCTGGGCCCGGGCGGAATCGTTCTGCCCGGCAGCACCGTCGGGGCGCGCAGCACACTGGGACCCGCGTCCCTCGTCATGGCGGCGGAATCCGTTCCCGACGACACCCGTTGGCTGGGCAACCCGATCGAGGCGTGGCGTTCCTAGGCGTCGCGTTCCCAGACGCGGCTCGTACGGCGCCCGGGAGGCGATGCCGGCACGCCGTACGAGCACAGCGCAGGGAGCAGATACTCCAGTGGTTCAGCAGACAGTGGGAGCGGATCCGTACTTCCCGGCGAACGGGGACCCCCGTTACCGGGTCCATCGGTACGAGCTCGCCCTGGACTACCGTCCGGGACCCAACCGGCTGTCCGGCACCGCGCGTCTGAACGCCATAGCGGGCCGGTCGCCGCTCGCCGAGTTCCAGCTGAACCTCGCCGACTTCCGGATCGGGCGGGTCCGGGTCGACGGGCGGGCCACGCACTACACGCACCGGGGCGGCCGGCTGCGGATCCGCCCGGCGAAGCCGCTGCGGGCCGGGGCCGCGTTCACCGTCGAGGTCCACTGGTCGGGCAACCCCAAGCCGGTACGCAGCCCGTTCGGCGGGATCGGCTGGGAGGAGCTGGAGGACGGGGCGCTGGTGGCGAGCCAGCCGGTGGGTGCGCCGTCCTGGTACCCGTGCAACGACCGGCCCGCCGACAAGGCCTCGTACCAGATCGCCGTGACCACGCCGTCGGCGTACTCGGTGGTGGCGGGCGGGCGGCTGCTGACGCGTACGCCCAAGGCCTCCACGACCACGTGGGTGTACGAGCAGGCGGCGCCCACTTCCAGTTATCTGGTCGGGCTCTCGATCGGCAAGTACCAGACCGTGCTGCTCGGCGACCCGGGTCTGGGCGGGGTGCCGCAGTCGGGGCACATTCCGGCGCGGCTGCTCACCGAGTTCTCGCGGGACTTCGCACGGCAGCCCGCGATGATGACGCTCTTCGAGGAGTTGTTCGGGCCCTATCCGTTCGGTGAGTACGCGGTCGTGGTCACCGAGGAGGAACTCGACGTGCCCGTGGAGGCACAGGGGCTGTCCCTGTTCGGTGCGAACCATGTGGACGGCGGGCGGGGGTCCGAGCGGCTGGTCGCGCACGAGCTGGCACACCAGTGGTTCGGGAACAGTGTGAGCATCGCCGACTGGCGGCACATCTGGCTGAACGAGGGGTTCGCCAAGTACGCGGAGTGGCTGTGGTCCGAGCGGTCGGGCGGGCGCAGTGCGCAGGCGCTGGCCCAGATCGCGCACCGGGGGCTGGCCGGGAAGCCGCAGGATCTTCGGCTGGCCGATCCCGGGCGGAAGCTGATGTTCGACGACCGGCTGTACGAGCGGGGCGGGTTGGTGTTGCACGCCGTGCGGTGCGCGGTGGGGGACGAGGCGTTCTTCCGGATGCTGCGGGGGTGGGTGACCGTGCATCGGGGTGGGGCGGTGACCACGGCGGCGTTCGTCGCGCACGTGGCTCGGTATGCGGCCGAGCCGTTGGACGAGCTGTTCGCCGCGTGGGTTTTCGAGGGGGCGTTGCCTGCGTTGCCCTCGCCGGGGGTGGCCATTCCTGAACGGCCCTCCTATCCGCCGAGCGGGGGGTGACGGCGGGGTCCCCGGGGGCGGTGGTTCTTGACGTGCGGGAGCGTCGGGGCTGAGCGCGCAGTTCCCCGCGCCCCTTGGGGGCGCCCCGGGAGGAGCGCCCCCGGGGGCCCTCTTGTGGTTAGCGGGGGACCTTCAAGGCGTCCCAGGTCTTCTTGCCTGGGATGCCGTCCGCGTCCTTGCCCTTGAAGCCCTGTTTCTGTTGCCAGGCCGCGTACGACTTGCGGTCTGCTTCCGTCCAGTCGGGGCCCGGGCCGGACTCGTAGCGGCCGCAGCCCTCCGCGACCAGGCGGCGGCCCATCGCCGTGATGACCGCGGACTTCTGACCGACGTGGAAGAAGGCGCTGCCCGGGAAGGGGACGTACGACGGTTTGGGCGGTGTGGTGGGGGGTTTGGGAGAGGTCGGCTTGCCCTTCAGGCGGGCCGCTATGCGGGTGCGCATGCTGTCCATCGTGAAGCCGCGCGGGTCGACCTTGCCGGGCTGCCACTCCTTGTGGCCGATCACGGACCGCTCGCTCCAGCCGTGGGCGCGGCAGATCGCGGCCGAGACCTTCTCGATGGCCTCCTTCTGGACCTCGGGCCACGGGTCCTTGCCGTCGCCGAGGTTGATGCACTCGAAGCCGTAGAAGTGGCGGTTGCCGTCGGTGTCCGCCTCGTTGTCGGACGGCAGCTTCGTCTCGTTGACGACGGCTCTCAGGACGTCTCCGTCGCCCAGGCCCGCGTGGTTGGCGCGGCCGTTGCCGACGAGGTGGACATGGCCCTTCTTGTCGATGACTCCGTGGCACAGGGGGCCGGGCAGGCTGGAATAGCCGTCGTAGCAGATGTCGACGGAGGCGGCGGTGCCCGAGGTGACGGTGTGATGGATCATCACACCGTTCATGGGGCCCCAGGCGCCCTTGCTGTTGCGGTTGTGGGTGCGCCAGTTGCGGACCTCGTGGACCGTCAGGCCCTCCGCGCGCAGGATCGTCACCAGTTTGGACGCGGTCAGTGGTGTTGCCATGGGTTACTTGTCTCCTTCCGGGGCCGCGGCATGCTCCGCTTCGGCCGTCTCGGCCTGCTGCTCCTCCTCGCGGGCCCTGGCCTCCGCCGCGAGCGTCGCCTCGTCGGCCGCCGGGACCTCGGTGGCGAGCGGGGCGAAGGCCAGGCGCAGGTCCACCGCGCCCGCCTCGCCCTTGACCAGGGCCAGCGGTGCGAAGTGGCGGGTGATTCCGGCCGGTTGCCGGAGCAGCGGGCGGCGGGAGCCGTCGACCGGCCATTCGACGCCGCCGGTCGCGGTGCGCGCGGGCACGGTCCAGTGGTCGCCGGTGCGGTAGGCGCCGCCCTTGGCGAAGTACACCTCGATGCCGTCCTCCAGGGGCAGCCACTCCCCCTCCGTGACAGGAACCGCCCCGTCCCGCAGGGTGGTCGTGCGGCCCTTGCGGCGCGGCCCCTCGTGGTGGTCCCAGCGGCGCAGGAACGGGTTCAGGTGCGGCAGCTGGCCGACACCCGGGCCGGGTTCCGCCGACAGGCGTACGCGGCGGCCGGGCAGGTCCAGTTCCTCGACCCTCAGCAGGGGCAGGGGTTCGAGGCGGGAGGCGTACGCGGTGTCCGTGAACTCCACGCGGTCGCCCACGTCCAGGTCCAGCTTGTCGTCGTGGCCGAGGGACGCCAACCGCACCCAGGTGCCGTCCAGTTCGTCCACCGGGAAGACCACGGAACCGTTCTCGCGCGACCACTTGAACGAGGCGTCCTTCGCCGCGCCGCCCGCGTGGATCTCGACCCGGTACAGCTGGTTCTCCGGGCCGCGGTAGCGGGCGTCCGGCTTGACCAGGCAGGGGTCCTCGTCGGCGTGTCCGGGGCGTTCGGCGCGGGCGGCGAGGCGGGACGAGGAGACGGCCCGCGCCCGGGCCCAGCGGGTGAAGGCCTCGCGGACCGTGTCCTTCGACGGTTCGGCGGCCTCGATGTCCAGGTCGGCGAGCGCCAGGGGCAGGACCTGCCAGACCACCTTGGCGCGGGCGGCGGTGTCCGGCATCGCGGCGCCGAGCGCCACCTCGCGCAGCGCCGGGTCCTCGGCCGCGGTGACGGCGCGCTCCCAGACCTGGAGGTAGGCCACGAAGGGCGCCTGGGCGGGTGAGGGCAGCCGGTCGCCGGGCTTCTCCGGATCGCGGAAGCCGTCCGGCTGGTCCCAGTAGGTCCAGTACGGGGTCGGCTGCGCGGTGTCCTGCCCGTCGGTGTCGGCGCCGTCCGCGCCGTCCTGCGCGTCCTCGTCCGGCACCGGGACCCCGGCGGCCGGGCGGTCCGCTTCGCACAGGATGCCGTCGACGTAGTACCGGCCGCCGTGGATGTGGAGGGTGTCGATGTCGTGCTTGCCGCCGACGTACTCGATCCGGAAGCCGGCCGCGTCGCGCGGGCCGCCGTGCGGGCCGATCAGGTCGGTGGCGAGCGCGCGGGCCTGGTGGAGCTGGATGGCGGTCTGTTCGTTGGCGTCCGCGTCGAGCTGGACGCGGCCCTGCTGGACCACGACCGCCGAGTAGTGCCGCTCCGGGCGGAAGGTGGAGCGGGAGAGGTCTGCGTGCATGAAGGGTGTCCCCCTGGTCGGAAAGTGCGGTTCGTCGAAGTCGTGGGGCGGAGCCGGGTGGAGCGGGCCGCCTCGGGCGCGCCTACGTCACGAGGAAGATCCCGGCGTCCGTTCCCGCGGGCGTGTACTCCGCGAGCCGCGCCCGCAGGTTGTCCTCGCGCTGGGGCCGGTACAGGTCGTGGAAGGCGCCGGGCTCGGCCCCGTCCTGTGCGCCGCGCCGGATCTCCTGCGCGACCCGGTCGGCGAGCAGCCCGTACCAGGGCGTCCCGTAGCGCGTGGACGTGAACCGCGGGCGCACGCGGAAGGCCTGGCCGGGGCCCGCCAGGTCCGGCTGGCAGCGGTACCTGCGGGGCGTACGGGAGCCGGTGGGCACGTACGAGAAGCGCAGGCAGCCGATGCCCCGACGGGCCACGTGGAGGCGGCCGGTGAAGAGCGAGTTCTCGGCGATGCGGACCGCGTGCGTGTGGATCTCGCCGATCACGGTCGTGCGGTGCAGGTGCAGGACGGCGTGGGCGTGCCGGCAGTCGGGGGCGGAGAGTGCCTCGCGGTCGTCGGCGGTGGCGTCCAGGACGCTGTCGCTCAGGTGGATGTCGAGGGGGTCCTCGCGGACCTCGTCGCCGATGACCTCGATGGTGCCGAGGATGCTGTGCTCGATCCGGAGGCACGCGGTGGTGCGTTCCAGGACGATGCTCGGTTCCTCCGGGGAGTGCGGGTCGCACTCGGGCTCCAGGGACCAGCCGGGCACGAGGGTGCAGTGGCGTACGACGACGGCGCCCATCGGTCCTGTGACGTTGATGCCGCGGCCGGTGACGAGCAGCCCGTCGAGGACGATCCGGGGCCGCTCGCCGGGCGCGCAGTCGTCGGAGACGGCACGGATGTTGAGGGCGTCGGGGCGGTTGCTGTACCAGTCGAGCAGCCGGATGACGGGGCGGGTGCCCTCGGCGGCGCGCAGTTCGAGCCGGTCGCCCGGGTCGAGGTCGAAGTCCAGCTGTTCCTGGTAGGCGCCGCTGTGGGTGATCTCGATGATGCCCTCGGGGCCGCAGCGGCCCGCCCGGCGGTCGTGCTGCCAGGCCCGGTAGGCGTCCATGATCTGCCGGTGCCGCTGGCCGGGGCCGACCCGGAACACGGTGGCGTCGGGGCGGGGTTCGCGGTCGCGTGCGTACTCGCCGCCGCCCAGGTCGGCGCCAAAGGCGTGGTGGTAGTCGACCCAGACGCCCTTGCGGGGTGCCGTCCGCGCGCCGAAGGCGATCCGGCCGAGTTCCGGGTCGACCGCGACCTGGCCGCGCTTGGGTCGGTAGCGCCACTCCGACAGGTCGGCGACGACGATGTCGGAGGGCGGCACGGGCCGGTCCTCGCCGTCGCGGCGGATGACGAAGCTCTTGCCTGGTCCGTAGAGGTCGGCGAGGCGGTCGTGGAGCCGGCGGCGGCGGATGAAGGCGGGGACGTTGTCGATCTCGGCGATGTGGTGGGGCGAGGGCTCCGGGACGGGCTTGGTGACGAGCGGGGTGTCGTTGCCGAGGATGGAGAAGGTGTAGAGGTTGCGGGCCCGGTCGACGCAGTACGCGGGTGACGACGTCAGCGAGTGCGCCTTCAGCCGCCAGACGAAGAGTCCGACGCCCGCCGGGGTCCAACCCCCTTGCCGGTGGCGGGAGTCGGCCCTGCGGACGTCGGCCGAGCGGGCGACCTCGCCGAAGGGGCCGCCCGCGAGGTCGAGCGCGGAGCCGTCGCGCAGGTCGGCGAGCCGCCCGCGCGTGCCGCGCTCCTGGGCCCCGGCGCCCCCGGTCCCGTACAGCTTCACGGGCTGCTGGTGGGAGAGGTGGCGGGAGAGTTCGACGGCGCGTGCGGGCCAGCCGGCCACGTTCTCGGAGAGTTCTTCGAGGAGGTGGAGGGTGCCCTTGCGGCGGCGGTTCGCGACCGTGGCGGCGACGTCTGCGCGCGGCGCGACGGCCTCGGTGAGCGCGGCCTGACTCCCGCCGCGCAGACCGGTGGTGAGAACTCGCTCGTAGCCGGGAAGCGTGCGGTAGCCCACCAGGTCGCCGAGGTACGGCAGCACCCAGGGGGCCGCCGTCTCGACGAACAGGTCCTCGTAACCCTGCTCGACGCCTTCCCGTACGAGGTCGAGCTGTTCGGCCATGACGGCGAGCAGCGCGCGCAGGGGTTCGCCCTCCTGGGCGTCGCGCAGCCGGTGCCACTGGGGAAGCAGCTCGGCGAGTCCGTCCGGTTCCCTGGACATCAGTTGGCCTCCGTCAGAATCAGGGTGTCCGCGGCCCTCGGCGACAGCAGGGCGAGCTGGGCGGCGCGGATGCCGCGGAAGACGTACACCGAGCGGCCCTTCGCCAGGCGGCGGGTGTCGGTGATGTCGGGGTTGAGGCGCAGGAGTTCGGCGAGCGGGACTCCGTACCGGCCGCAGATCTCCGACAGCGTCTCGCCGTCCTTCGCGCGGACGGTGTGGGTCTTCTCGTCGTATGTGGCCGCGTGTGCCGGGACCGTCGCCTTCGGCGGGCCGGGGCGCGCGAGGAGCTCGGTGAGTTCTCCGGCGGTCGTGGAGGCCGCGACCCCCGTGAAGACGTCGACGTCCACGTAGTCGACGCCGGGGACCCGGTGGGCCGTGGCGAGGATGTCGGAGAGACGGGCCGGCTGCCCCAACTCGCGCCCCTCGTAACCGAGTGTGCGCAGGAGCGCCTGGCGCAGCCGCGGTTCGACGACCTGCCAGGAGTGGTCGGGCGACACCTTCACCTTCGCGGAGACGAGGAGCGCGACGAGTTCGCGGGCGTCCACGCGGACCGGGAGGTTCGGGTCGCCGTACTCGGTGAGGGCCGCCCGCAGGGATTGCAGGAGGGGTGAGTCGCCGCCGTCGCCGGCGATCGGCACGTCGTCCGTGCCCGCGACCGTCACATGCAGCACGCGCCGTCGGCCGTCGAAGAGTTCGCGTGCGGCGGCCCGGCCGACGCCGGCCCGGGAGCGGGCGAAGTCCTCGTAGTCGGCCTCCGACACCAGGCGGTCGAGGGCCGAGACGGCGAGCGGGATCGTGCGGCGCGTCAGGGCGGGCCCGTCCGCGTCCGCTCCGCCGGTGGCCGGGCGCGGGTTGGTGACCGCGGAGACGCCCAGGGGCCGGGTGAGGGCCTGGGTGACGCGGCCCGCGGCGACGTTGGCGGCCCGGCCGGTGCCGAAGCGGTAGCGGGCGTGGATGTTCTCGTGGCCGCCGGGCAGCCGGGCACCGTGCACGCCGTCGCCGAAGGTCACGGTGGTGCGGCCGTCGGCGGTGCTGCCGGTGATGTACACGCGTTCGCGCGGGCCGCGTCCGGCGAGGCTGTCGACCTCGTGCCAGAGCACGCCGTCGGCCCTGATCTCCAGGACCGGTGTGGCGCCGAGCGGGTTGTCGTCGGCGAGCCAGGTGAGGGGCGACTGCCAGAGCGCGAACGTCTGGTTGGCCCGGTCCGGGTCGCCGCTGCCGATCGCCTCGTCGCGGGACTCGCCGTGCGTCGCCTCGACCACGTTGCCGAGGACGCGCACGCTGTCGCGCCGGTAGCGGTACGCGAGGTCCGTGGTGAGCGTCAGCTCGGTGTGGACGTGGTCGCCGGGCAGCCGCGGGTCGATCGCCGGTTCTGCGGCGGCGACGGTGACGACCTCGGTGGCCCGTACGGCGGTGGCGCCCGGCAGGTCGCTGCGCTCTCCGTCGACGATCAGGGTGCGGCCGGGCCGCAACCCGTCGTACAGCTCGGCGAGTTCGATCCCGTTGCCGTGCACGTCCTCGCCGAGCGGTTCGTCGGCGAGGCGCAGCGGTTCGCCCGCCGCGTGCACGGTGGTGTCGCGGAAGTGCGACAGCAGGACGTCGAACTCGTCCAGCCACGGGTCGGCCAGCACGAGTTCGGTGCCCCGGCCGGTGATGCCGTAGTTGGTGTACGCGGCCGTCCGCGCCGACACGACCTTCGTGGTGACGTACGCGAGGGCCGGGTCGCCCGGGATGCCTCCCTCGGCCCCCTTGGTGGGGCGCTGGACCGCCACCCAGCTGCCGACCGTGATGCCGTCGCGCACCGAGTCCAGCTGGAGCAGGCGGCGGTTGGCGGGCGCGGGCTTCGAGGCGACGACCACCTCGACGTTCGGGGCGGCGCTGCCCACCGTGTAGGTGAGGCTCACCTCGTACTCGCCGTGCGTGAACTGCTCCGGGACGCCGGGGCGCAGGGTGACCTGTTCGGTGCTGCCGTTGTGGACGCCGACGTGGACCAGGCCTTCCTCGTCGGGGCGCGACACGAAGAGGGTGCGCTCGGGCAGGCCGGCCCGCAGGACCGCGGTGACGCCGGGCTCCTGGGCGGCGGCGGGCCGCCTGGTGAGCCGGTTCGGCTCGCGGTCCTGGCCCGCGGTGGTGGACAGGTCCACCTCGCCCGTGCCGAGCCGGAAGGTGACCGGCACGGCGAGGGGGAGGTTCTCCGCGCGCTGGTCGGAGCTGCTGCCCTCGACGTACTGGAACTCCGCCCGCACCGGCGCCTTGCCCGCCGTGTCGAACACGACGCGCATGCTGACCAGCGAGGCGCCGGTCAGGGGCCAGTCCGCGGTGCGGATGACCCGGCCCCGGTCGTCCTGGACGGGTTTGAGCGGGGCCATCGCGCCGAAGGGGGCGGTGGTGACCCGCAGGGCGAGCAGTTCGCGCAGGAGCGGTGGGGTGCCGGGGGCGGCGGCCGTGCGCCAGGCCGGGTAGAGGCCGCTCAGCCCCGGGTCGAGGACCGAGAGCAGACGGGCCGTGTCCGCGCCGGGGCGGCGGGTGCGGGCCGCTCGCGCGGTGGGCGCCGGTGCCTTGCCGCGCAGCGCGGGCAGGACGGCGCCGAGGGCCTGAAGGGCGGCCTCGTGGCGGCCGGCCGCGGACGCCGGCGTGCTCGGGGACGCGGGCGCGCTCCGGGCCACTGCTGCCGTGGAGCCCTCTCCCTCTTCTGGGGAAACCGGTTGGGCGGGCGCCAGCTCAAGCGCGCGCTCGGCCAGTTCGGCCAGTACCGCCTCCAGTCGCTCGAACCAGGCCGCCACGTCGTCGTACGGGGTCGCGAGGATCTGGGCCTCGCCGAGGCGCGCGACGGGTTCGGCGAGACGGGCCGCGAGGCTCTCCGGTGTGCCGAGGCCGTCCAGGTCCGCGCGCAGCGGGGCGAGGACCTGGTCGTCGAGGTCGTCGATCAGGCGGCTGACCGGGCGCGGATCGGGCACCTCCGGTGTGGGCGGTTCGTCGCCGGGCTCGCCGGGAGCGGCGGGCTCGGCGGTCCAGCGCCGCACCTCCTCGACGAGTTCGCGGAAGGTGGGCGGCGCCGAGCGGGGCAGTCCGATCGCGGTGATCTCGTCGTCCCGGTCGACACGGACGCTCGCCACGGGCAGCAGCAGCCTTTGCGCGCCCGCCTGTTCGCCGAAGACGAAGAGCAACTGGTCTCCGACGGCGAGGGAGTTGGCGGTGCCCTCGACGAACAGCGCGGAGCGTCGCTCCAGGTCCTCGGGGGTGACGAGGGAGGGGCGGCGGCGCCTGACCTTCAGCTCGTTCCAGTCCCAGCGGGCGGTCAGGTCACGGCTCGTCTCGAAGGTCTGCGACTGTTCGTCGGCGGACGCGGGCACGCTGTGGCTGCGCGCGCCCCGCGGGATGACCACGGGCAGGGTCTCGGCACGCGGGTCCCGTTCGAGGCTGTACGCGAGATGGGTGGCGGCGGCGACGCCCGGACGCGGCCGGTGGCCGACGAGCCGGCCGAGCAGCACCAGGGAGCGGTGTTCGTCGGCGGTACGCAGATAGGCCTCGTCGGCGATCCGCTCGGAGTGGAAGGTGAGCAGGTCGCCCAGGACGGCGGTGGCGTCGAGCAGGCCGATCGCCGGGTCGTCCGGGGTGCGGACCGTCAGACCCCGCAACGCCGGGTACGCGGGTGAGGCGAGCCGGTCGAGCAGGGCGGCCAGGAAGGAGGCGTGGTCGCCTACGCGGTAGTCCAGGGCGGTACGGCCCGGAGGGTTGCGGAGCGGGGCGGGGGCGAGGCGTTCGTCGTGACCGCCGCACGCGCCGCCACCGGGTCCGTGTCCGCCGCCGCATGCTCCGCCGCAGGTGCAGTCGTCGCTCATCGGGCACCTCCGAGGGATATCGTCAGCCGGCCGTTCTCCGGCCGGTCGGGGTCGTTGTCGCAGGTGGCGATCTCCAGCGGGCCGAGCCGCAGCACGCCGTCCTCCCTCTCTCCTCGGTCCTCGTGGAACTGCCTTCGCAGCCGGGTGACCTGGACGCTCTCCACGCCGGGCACCGCCGCCGCGACGGCGACCAGCCGGCTGAGCCGGACCGGTTCGCCGAAGGTGAGCGCGTCGGGGTGGAAGAAGCCGAGCCGCCCGCCGGGCAGGCGCCCCCGGCCGAGTACGCGGTACAGCTCGGCCAGGATCTGCCCGTGCTGGTGGCCCGGGACCGCGCAGACCCGCAGCGCGATGTCGAGCGGCACGGGCCGGGCGGCGCCGACGACGAGGTCGTGGCCGATCCGGCGGTACGCCTCCAGGGCCCGGGTCACCTCGGCGAGCAGCCCCGGGGAGGGGTCCCCGGTGCCGTACGCGTCCACGGCGATGTGGGCCTCCTGGCCGCTGCCGGTCCAGCGGAGCGTGGCGGCGGCCCGCTGGACGCCGGGCAGGGCGGCGGCGAGGGCCGCGTAGTCGTCCGCGGTGACGGCGCGCAGCCTGGTGCGGCGCAGGTCGAGCGGGGCCGACTGGCGTACCTGCTCGACGGGTTCGGGTTCCGTGCCGCCGGTGGCGGGCAGCGGGTTGCGTACGCCGGCCACGGGCGGGTGCTCGCAGTCGGCGCTGAGCACGAGGTGGTTGATGGCCTCGGCGCCCACGTTGCCCGCGGTGCCGCCGCCGAGCCGGTGGCGGAGTTCAAACCGGGTGCCGGGGGTGGGGCGTGCGGCGTGCCGGCCGTCGCCGAAGCGCAGGGCGAGGCGGCCGTCGTCCTGCAGTTCGCCGACGAAGTGGCGGTCGCGGGGGGTGCTGTCGAGGAGGTCGCGGCGGGGCTCCCAGATCACGTCGCCGTGGGGGCCGTCGTGACTGTGATCGCCGTGGTGGCCGTCGTGCCTGTCGTCGCCGCCACGGCCCTCGTGACCGCCGTGGCCGTGATCGCCATGGTGACCGTGGTGGCCGCCGTGGACCTCGTGCAGCCGGACGGCGGGCAGGGCCTGGCGTGGGTCGTGCCGCAGTGCCGCCGAGGCGGGGCCGCGCAGGACCTGTTCACCCGGGTGCAGGCCGTCCGCGTACGCGGGTCCCCAACTGTGTGCGATCTCCCAGGCGATGTGTCCGTCCAGGACCGTGCCCGCGCGGGCCCGCGCCGTGAGCACCTCGACACGCCGGAGCTTGGCGTGCAGCAACCGGTCGCTGCGGAACAGCAGTTCACGCAGGGCGCGGACGGGGTGGCGGTGCAGCTCGAAACGCTCCAGGACCTTCAGGCCGTAGAGCACGGTCAGTTCGGCGATCTCCTGTTCGCCGAGCCCGTCGCGGTCGCGCGCGCTGCGCCACAGCTCGGTGAGCCGCTGCTCGACCCGCCCCGGAATGGCGGCGATGCGCTCGGCCTGGCCGCCGGCGACGGCCCCGGGGTCCGGGAACGGCACGGCCTGGGTGACGGGTGAGCGGCCGAGCACGGGCCGGAAGCGGGGTGCGATGCCCGGGTACACGGACTGGGCGAGCAGCGTCCGCAGCGCCGCGGCCTGGGCGTACGCCGTGCCCGGCACGACCCGCCCCTCGCTCCGGGTCCCGCCGCGGCCGGGGCGGCGCCCGGTGAGTTCCAGGCCGAGTCCGGCGCGTACGGTCGCGTCCTCGCCCACCACGGCGAACAGCTCGTGGACGTCGTCGGGGGTCAGCGGGTCGCCGCACTCCGCTTTGTCGGTCAGGGAGTTGACGAGCCGGGCGGGGGCGTTGCCCTCGTCGGGGTCGGCGCAGCCGCAGGCCTGTGTGCCGCAGGAGCCGAGGACGGCGGGGCCGGGCGGTACGGTCAGCGTCTCCGGGAGGCCTTCGCCGCGCGGGTCCGGTGAGCGGCCGTGGTCGACGAGGACGACGTTGCCGCGGGCGACCGTCACGTCCTCGACCCGCTCGCAGCCTCGTCCGGCGTGCGTGGTCAGGCACAGGGGGAAGCGCAGCGCGTCCCCGGCGGCCCAGGTGACCTCCAGGACCGGCTGGTCCTCGATCCGGTCGACGGCCGGGGTGACGGAGGTCAGCCGGACCACCTGCCGGTGGGCGGGGTCGGCGTCGCCGGGGGTGCCGGTGCGCGGGCCCTTCACCTCCTCCAGGACCAGCAGGTCACCGGCGCGCAGCGCGAGTCGCCGTTCCTCGCAGGTCTCCGTGTCGCGCCATTCGTCGCGCAGGGTCGCGGCCGTGGCGCCCCTGGGCAGGGAGCGCACCTCGCCGCCCCAGGTCCACAGCCGGATCGTGTTGTGGGCGGAGCGCAGCTCCAGCGGGTCGGCGGCCACGACCGGTTCGAAGACCTCCACGGACCCGCGCTCGTCGAGGTCGGCGAGGTCCCCGTCACCGATGACCGTGCCGGGCGCCGGACGGTCGTGCGCGTCGAGGGAGCGTACGTCGACGGAGGCGAAGCGGTAGGTGCCCGGGGGCAGCGTGTGGTCGCCCGCGCTCTCCACGGTGACGTAGGCGCGGGCGTTGCAGCCGTCGTGCATCGCGTAGTCGATGAGCCGCACGTGCCGGCGCACCGAGACCCGGCGGCGCGCGGTGTCGAGGTAGGCCTCCGTGGCGACGGCGTCCTGCTGGTAGCTGATCCGGTCGCCGGTGTACGCGAGCATCTCGACGAGCGTGGTGCCGAGGTCGGCGGGGTTGCGCTCGATCCAGTCGGGGGTGGTGAGGGCCAGCCGGTCGAGGAGCAGCGTGCGGATGGTGTCGTAGTCGCGGGCGGTGTAGTCGACGACGGGCGCTTCGGGGAACGCCCGTGCCTCTGAAGGCCCTTGCCCGTGGTCGTACCCGTGCTCGTGCTCGTGCTCGTGCTCGTGCTTGCAGTCGAAGGGGGTCGGGCAGTCGGGCCGGAAGGTGAAGGTGGCGCTGTGGTAGCGCTGGTCGAAGCCGCGGTACGGCTCGGTCCCGGGACGCCCGTACGGGTCGGTCTCCACCAGGGAGAGCCGGTAGCGGGAGGAGTCGCCGGCCCGGTCGAGGGTGACGTACAGCCGGTCGTCGAGTTCGGGGTCCTCCTCGCGCTCGACGCCGATGTCGACGACGGTGATACCGGTGAGGCCGTCGATGCGCCGGCCGCCCTCGATGCGTACGTTCTCGGCGCACAGGCCGTGCGGGGCCTTGCCGAGGAAGGTGACGGTGAGGGTGAGCCCGTCGTCGCTCACCTCGACCGCGTCGACCCCGTTGAGCTGAGCGGCTCTCGCCTTCGCCCGCCGGGAGGCGGTCGTGCCGCGGGTCGTGCCGGAGGCCGTCATGCCGCGGCCCTCCCTTCGAAGACGTCGTCGCGGCGCGTCCCGGTGGAGCGCACGGCGTAGGAGAGGTGGACCCGGATCGTGTCGTCCTCGCTCACCACGTCCAGGGCCTCGATCTCGACGAGGTCGCCGAGCCAGCGCTGCAGGGAGGCCTGCACGGACAGTTCGAGGGTGCTGGTGAGTTCGGGGCTGCTGGGCGCGAACACCAGGTCGAGCAGTCCGCAGCCGAAGTCGGGGCGCATCACCCGTTCGCCGGGGCTGGTGAACAGCACCTGTTCGATCAGGTCGCGGACGTGCTCGTCGTGGCGCGCGTGCGCGGTGCGGCCCCGGCGGTCGGCCCTGAAGGGGAACGCGATGTCGCTGCGGGGGCGGGTGCGTGGGCTCATCGGACGGTCACCTTTCGCCGGTCGGCCTGGACGACGGGCGGCCCCTGCGGGACGAACGCGGCCGTGAAGCACTCGGCCGCGGCGATGTCGAGCAGGACGGGCGAGCCGCCGGCCGTCACCCCGGTGTCCCCGGCCGTCCAGCGCACCGAGACACACGGTTCGGGCACGCCGTCGACGGTGTGCGGGCAGCCGGTGACGACGTACGCGTGGGCGGCCGTGGCGACGGGATGCCCGTCCATCAGCACGGTGGAGCCGGATGTGGTGGCGCTGGTGGCGCGCCCGCCGTGCGGGCAGCTGATCAGGGCGCCTGCGCCGAGCAGGCCCCCGGACGCCCCTGTCGCTCTGGACACGTGATGGTTCCCCCGTCTTCCTATCGCTTCGAGAGCACGGTCAGCTGGCCCTCGTTGATCGTCACTTCCTTGCCGCGCAGGACGACCTCGGCGCCGGCGCCGGTCGCGATGACCACGGCGTCCTGGGTGATACGGATGTACGCGCCGCCCTGGGCCTGGAGCAGAATCCCCTGCTCGGCGCCGGCGGTGTCGCTCATCACGAGCTTGTGCGCCAGCGGTGTCTGCACGACCACGGGCTTGTTCGGTGAACCGGTCCGCAGTTCGCGGCGCGCGTCGGGCGGCAGTTCCTCGGCGGCCCCGTACCAGCACCCCGTCCAGATGGGGAAGCTGGGATCGCCCTGCTCGAACTCCACCCACACGCCGGCGTCGGGCGGCGGCACCACGAACTGGCCCGACTCCGGCCCGGTGAAGGGCAGGCAGGGCAGCGCCCAGGTCGACGGCTCGTCGCCCAGGACGTCAGGGACCTCAGCCCTGACGCGGCCGATCCGCAACGGGTCGTCGTTGTCCACCACCCGGCCGCGGAACTTGCCGAGGTAGCGATTGCCGGTTGCCGCCATGCTGAACTGCTCCTGCTCTGTGGGGTGTCGCCGGTCGACTCGCGGTCGGTCAGGGCCTGACGTAGGCGCTGCGCGCCTCAAGCCCCTCCCGCGAGACGGTGAAGTTCTGCTGGTACGAGCCCGGGCGCAGGTTGTGCGTGACGGACTTGACGTAGTAGTCGCCGTCGTACGCCCGTCCGGCGCCGCGCACGCCGACCAGTTGGCGGGGCTGGAGGATGTAGCCGTGCCGGTTGACGTCGAGGGAGCCGGAGCCCGAGATGACGTCGGCGGACACGGCGGCCCGGGCGAGCAGTTCGGCCTCGGCCTGCTCGCGCTGCTGCTTGGCGGTGCCGGAGAGGGTCCTGCGCTTGAGCGCCGGGGTGGGGCGCTTGCCGAGCGGCGGGCGCAGCGGGCTGATCGGCGGCTGCGGCAGCAGCGTGGACACCCTGGTCCCCGGGTCCTGCCAGCGGGCCTGCGGCTCCTCGCGCGCGGTTCCGTCGTACGAGAACGTCAGCTGGTCGACGGTGGAGTTGTTGTCCATGTTGACGTTGAGGGCGTGCTGGCGGACGCCGAGGCGGATCTCGGGCCCCCAGCGGGCGGACGACTGCCCGGGGGCCGGGCCGGGTTCCAGGTAGAAGGTGTAGCCGTTGGCGCGGGCCAGCTCGGTGACGTACTGCAGGTCGGTGCCGGTCTGGTAGTGGACGCGCAGGTCCTGGTGCGGGGGCTGGCTCACCTTCTCCTTGTAGACGTCGGGCCGGATGCCGTAGTCGGAGTAGCGGCGCAGGATCGCGAGGACGCGGTCGGAGGGCGGGAGGTTGGGGTAGCGGTCGGTCCGCTCCTCCAGGTCCATCAGCAGTGACAGGTCCTCGCCGGTGACGGTGAGCGTGGAGTGGCCCGGCTGGTTGCTGGCGCCGACCTCCTGGCGCACGATCAGGCCGTCGAGGAGCACGTCGGGGGTGCCCTTGACGGTGACCGTGACGATGATCCGGGTCTTCGGGTCGAAGAAGCCCTCCGGGAGCAGGGCGCGGTTGATGATCCCGTTCTTGGTGAGGTCGAAGGCGAGCTGGAAGCCGCTGCGTTCGCCCGCGGTGGCGGTGATCTGCGCGGACAGCAGTGCTTCGGTGACCTCGGCGGGGACGGGGCGGGTGAGCTTCGGTCCCATGCGGAGGGTGATGTGTACGGGGCCCTGGCCCACGGGGACGTCAAACACGCCGCTCTCCCCCGCCGCCGGGGAGCGGCACCTCGATGACCTGGCCGGCCTCGTCGGTCAGCTCCCGCGGGTCGAGCACCGGGTTGGCGTCGGCGATCTGCCACCACTGGGCGGGGTCGCCGAAGTAGCGCTGCCCGAGGAGGTCGGGGCGGTCGCCGCTGCCGACGGTGTGGCGCCGGCCCTCGTCGCCGGGCCGGTCGAGCTGACCGGGCTGGTCGAGCGGGGGCAGCAGCCGGCGCTTGGTGTAACGGACTTCGGTGCCGTCCGGTTGGCGGTGGATGCCGATCTCGGCGTCGTGGTAGCGGCTGGAGCGGGGGTAGGGGTGGGCGCCGGGGATGGCGTCCAGGGCGTTCTCGTAGGGCTCGATGTCTGCCATGGGCGCTGCCTCAGCCCCTTCCGCTCAGGGTTACGCCGGTGCCGGTTCCTGCGACTGCGCCGGCGCTCGTGAGGCCGAGTCCGCCGAGGCTGCCGCGGCGGGCGGCCGCGGCCAGGCGCTCCTTCTGGGCGAGGTGGGCCATGTACAGGTCGGCGCCCCGGTGTCCGGCCGGCAGGTCGCTGACGGTGAGGACCTTCAGCCCGATGCCGAGCGAGGCCCGGATCGGGTTGAGGTTCACGTCGAAGGCGGATTCGTTGATGGACAGTTCGGTGATCCGCACGGGCATGATGCGTTTGCTGCCCCAGGTGAAAAGGGTCAACGGCATTTCGATCGGGCTGATTTCGATGGCCCCCTTCTGCGAGAGGCGGGTCGCGTCGCGTATCTGCTGGGTCGTGGGCTGCACCAGCATTTCGAGCGTGGCGAGCTGGGGGTGGATGCCGTCGGGGGCGGCGACCTCGAACTGATCGGTCGCGTCGATCTCGGCGGTGAACTTCCAGGTCTCCTGGGCGGGCCCTTTCAGCCGCAACGCCTCGTTCCGGTCCCCGGACCCACTCCCCCCTCCCCCGGAGTCCCCACTGCCCCCGGCGGCCTGAGGACTGAGACTGCGCTCCAGGGTGTCGGGATTGAACTGGAGCACGATGATGCGCTGGGGTGTACCGCGATCGGGATCGACGACGACGATTCCGGAACGGATGGGCTTGGGGATGTCGGCGTAGCGGGTCATCGGCGGGCCTCCAGGCGTTGACGGAGAGCGCTGTAGTCGTAAGCCGGGAAGACCTCTTCGAGCGCGTCCAGGGATCGTTCCAACTGGCTGGCGAGCTGGCGAAATTCATCTTCAGCCAAGCGCACATCGGCGTAAAGATACTGCCAGCCAGGAATTCCTTTTGTAATAAGCAATGCGTCCAGGTACGAAGAATATTTGAGGTCCAGCAGCTCGAATCGCTGTTGATTCATGTCGTAGAACCAGAGTTCGTGACACGGGGTCATGTCCATGGAGACACGCAGCGCGGTGAGACGGCCGGAACCCGGCGCCTCCTCCAGGGTCTTGATCTCATCCATCACCAACTGCTCGGCCGAGGTCAGTCGCTCGTCGGTGTAGGGCATGTAAGGGCCCGACAGGCAGGTCCTCAGATCTTTGAGGGCAAACTCTCCGTACACAGCATGGTCAGGAGTGTGCCAGGAGAGATGAATCTGTTCGGCGTCGAACAGATGATTGACCACCTGTTCGACTGCTTCAGGCCCCATGTACAGGCCAATGATTCTCTCGTCCTCTGCGGTGAGGGGACGCGCCCCTTCGCCCTGGAACTCGGACTTTTCCACGCTGAACTCAGCCGCGGACCTCACTTCTTCGAAGACTTCGCGCGCCCGCAAGTGGAATGGGATGGGCATCCTGTTCCTCCCTGACTAATTCTTCCAGTCAATGGAACCAGCTCTGGCGAGCTGCTTCAGTTTCGCGATAGCTGGATTGACCAGGCGTCGCACCTCGACCGACATGCCTGACTTCCTTGTGTTCAGGTATCGCTGCACATCGGAAACCGAGTAGTAGCGAGGATGACCGTCCGGCACTTCGCGGTTGTACTTGCTGGCGGTTCTCTTCTCACCGCTCGTACTCAGTCCGGCGATGTATCGGGCAACCTGCCCCCAGGGACGGGTCATGTCCGCGTTTCCGCCGAGGTGATTGAAGATGGCCTTGGCCCCCGCCGAGTTGATGAAGAGTTGCTTGCGTTCATCCGGCGACGGAACCCGTATATTCCCGATGCTCGTCGTCCGCTTGGCCGTGGTACGCGGCTTCCAATCACCCCGGTACTTCCCCGTCCCCTTTATGTGATCATATTCCCCATAGCTGGATGTGATCCGCTGCGGGAACCCCTTGAGGAGCGTTCCCGCAGCATCTTTCTGAAGAGGGTGAAAATCGACAACGGACTTGTACCAGATCATTTGCCTCTCACCGGCAATGTCGGCGTAGGCAAAATTTTCCAGCTGACTGTTCATCGGCGTGTTCACGGAGTATCCAGGCGCCGGCACCAAATTGTTGTTGGATGCCATGCCCCCGATTTTTTCCGGGAGAAGGTGCATGCGCACCCACGCAGAATCCGCTGACAGCCCGTTCGATGTCACGTAATCCCAACCAGGCGGATTGCTGTGCGAACCGGGTGTCTCACCGGAGTTTCGAACCGAACGGCTGAGGAACCGTGCCTCGATGGAACTCGCTTGGTTTCCGTTGAAGTTCGGCAGATCCGGTTTGGGCAGTCCGTCCTCGCGGAGTTGCTTCAGCGCGATCTTCGGTTGCCGTAGCTGGGGATCACGCCAGCGCTTGGCTCTCAAGGCCACGCCGGTCGGGTTGAGTCTGGCCACGACGTTAACGTCCGGGTCGCCGACGGACCGCAGGCTGTTGAGTCGGTACCAATCCTTCATGACGACGAGTTGTGGGTCGAAGCGTTTCTCCCACATCCCGTCCTGGTCCAGTTGCGGAAGCATTCTGGCTCGTATGCGCGCGATGATCATCGCGAGCCTCTTGCCCAAGTCGTCCTGGGAGTTCTCCTGCTCCTTCCGCTTCTGCTTTTCCTCCTTGGACTTGGGCCTCCCCGGACCGGTCTGTTCGCGTCTGGGCCTGGGAGAGTTAGCCTTGCCCTTCGGCCCGCCGGAAGAATCCTGGTTCTTCGGCTTGTCGGGCAGGTCATCCTTCGGCTTTCCTGAGCCGTCCTTTTCGTCCTTCGGCTTTCCCTCGCCGTCTTTGTCGTTTTTCTTGTCGTTCTTCGGCTTTGTATCCGGTGATGCTTCCGTCTTCGGCTTCGGCGGGGGAGTCGGTTTGGCCTTCGGGGAGGGGGACGGGGTCGGGCGGGTGTCCGGCTTCTCGTCCTCCTTCGTCTTCGGGCGGCCGTTCCTGTCGTTGGTCGTGGGCTTCCTGGTGTCGACCGTCGGCTTCGCCGGGGCCGCGGGGCCGGGCCTGGACGTGTCCTTGGCCGGGGCCTGTGACGTGGGCTTCATCGGGCCGGCGGTCGTGGGCTTCGTCGGGCCCGCGGTCGTGGGCTTGGCCGGGGCGGTGGTCGCGGGCTTGGACGGGTCCTTGGCCGGAGTCTGCGTCTTCGGCCTTGTCGGACCCGTGGTCGTCGGTTTCGTCGGAGCCGTGGGCCTCGGGGTGGAGGCCGGTGGCTTTCTCGGGGTGGGTGTCGTGCCGGGGCTCCGGCTCGGCGCGGGTGCCGCCGCCGGGCGCGGCCTTGCCGTGTCGCCCCGGTCGTCCGCGCCCCCGCCCGCCGGGGCCTTCCCGTCGCCCCCGCCCGGCTTCTCCTTGCCCAGCTTCGCCGCCACCCCCTTCAGGCGCCGGCCCACCTTCGCCACGTACTTGCCGATGCCGCTGAGCAGGGCCTCGTACGCGAGTTCCAGGAGTGCGACGATGCCCGCCGCCACCGCCTTCGCGAAGAGGATGCCCGCGCCGCCCTGGCGGACCGCGCGGAGCCAGGTGATGACCGCGCCGATGGCGCGCAGGATCTCGCTGAGGGCGCCGATCGCCGTGCGGATGGCGTCGATGACCGCCATCGCCCAGCCCGCCCCGGGGATGAGTTTGGCGATGACCTTCGTGATGACGATCTCGCCGATGATGAAGGGCAGTTGCGGGACGATCGCGTCCCACGTCTCCTTGACGATCCGCTCCAGGGTGAAGCCGCCCTTGAGGAGCTTGTCGATGATCGCCTTCGGGATGCCGATGATCTCCTCGATCTTCGACTGGAACCACTGCTTCACCGCCGCCTGGACCTCGCGGAAGAGGTGGTTCTTCGCCCCGTCCACGGCGGAGTTCTTCGCCCCGCTCAGCCAGCCGCCCGGGTCGGACAGGAAGTCGACGGCGATCATCATGAACTCACCGAGCGCGCTCAGGAGTTTCGACGCGTAGTCCAGGACCGTCTTCACCGCCGCGACCACGGCCTTGACCACATCGAGCAGCATCTTCCGCAGAATGCTCAGGATGCTGCCCAGCAGTTTCCCGATGGCGTTCAGCAGATCCGTGACGATCTGCTTCAGCATTTTCGCCAGCCGGTTCACCAGGGCGATCGCCGCCGAGATGAGATCGCTGATGAATTTCCGTATCCGCGCGGCCAGTTCGATGATTCCGCGGACCAGGGCCTTCGCGAATTCGATCAGGTCGTCGATCAGGTTCTTGATCGCGTCGACGATGAACTTGCGTGCCTCGTTGATCCAGCGTTCGACCGTGGTCCTGAAGTTCTTGATGAATCCGATGACCGCGTCGCGTGCCGCCCTGATGACGCGGACGATCGCGTTCTTGATCTCGATGACCTTCTCTTTGAGCCAGTCGAAGGCCTTGCTGATCCAGTTCCCGGATTCGTTGACGCTGTCGTCGCGCTTCTTCTCGGCGTCCTGTTCCGCCTTGGTGTTCGCGTCCTGGATCTTCTTGTCGCCGTCCGTCTTCTCCTTGGCGACGTCGTCGTCTGTCTTCTTCTCTTTGTCCTGGACGTCCTTGCGGACCTTGTCGTGCCGCTCGGACTTCTTCGTACCGAGGTTCTTGAGTTCCTCGTCCTGCTCCTTGCGCCAGTCGGCACGCTGAGCGGTCACGTCCCCCAGTGCCTTCTCGCGCTCACCCGCCTGGCTCTCGGTGTTCGCCGCGATCTCGGCGTCGACCTTCTGCTTGTGCTTCGCCTGCGAGTCGCGGAAGTCCCGGTCCTTGGTCTGCCGTCCTTCGGAGATGCCTTTCTGGCCGTCGCTGAACGCCGCCCTGAACTGCGGTCCCCGGTCGTGCTCCGCCACCTCGGACGCCGCCTCCGGGGGTACGGCCCCGGTGGACGCGCCGCCCTCCGGCCCGCCGCCCCTGCCGCCCTCCGCGCCGGGCACCTTCGCCTTCAGCTGCTCCTTGGGTGCGTCCGGGTAGACCTGGTTCTCGCCCATCGGCCGGGCCGCGTCGTCGCGGCCCGTCGTGACGGTCTCCTGGCCCTTGGTGTCGACCGCGGCGCCCTGTTCGCCGGCCGCGCCCTCCGCCTCGCCCCGCAGTTCCACGCCGGGCGCGTTGCCCGCCTGGGCCTGTTTGAGGGCCTCGTCCTTCGTCGGCAGCCCGGCGAACTTGGCGGCCAGTTCCTGCGCGTCCACCTCGAAGCCGAGCTTGTCCGCGAGCCAGCCGATCCCGAAACCCAGGGCCATCTTGAATGTGTCCCAGCCGCCCGGCTCCTCCGCCTTCTCGGCCTCGATCTGGCCTTCGGGCTCCTTGGCGCCCTTGACCTCGGCCTTCTTCTCCTCGGGCGCCTCGGACTTCTGGGCCGGGTCCTGGGAGTACTGGGCCGGTGCGTCGGCCTTCGGCTTGCCCTGAAGGGTCTGGGGCGCGCCGGCGGGCCGCTGCATCGAGGGCGGGGCGGCGGCGAGCGCCTTGTGCTCGTCGCCGACGGTACGGTCGACCGAGCCGCTCACCCCGCCCATGGCCTCAAGTGCCTTGTGGGGCTTGAGGTTCGAGGCCGTGGACAGGCCCGCTTCCGGGGACACCTGCGAGAGGTTCGGGGCCGGGGCCGAGTCCTTCTTGCCGCCCTTGCCCCGGGCGGCCGGCACAGCGGCGCTGCCACCGCCACCGCCTCCGCTCCTGCCTCCGCCGCCTCCGCGCGATCCCTTCGCGGCCGGTGCCGACCTGCCCGCCGTGGCCCGGGATGCGGGAGCGGCGGTCTGGACGGGTTCGGGCGCGGATTCGGGCGCGGGCCGAGAGGTGGCCGTGCGGGCGTTCGCGGGTTCCGCGGTGGCGGGCACGGAGGCCGGCGCCACCGGGGAGTCCGTCGTCCCGGACCCGGCACCCTCCCCCGCCCCGGACGTGGTGCCGGAGACGTGGCTGTCCCGTGCGGATGACGCGGCCCCGGACTCCGCCGCCGACGTGCCGGCCTCCGACGAAGACCCCGACGCCCCCGAGGTCCCCGACGCCCCCGAAGACCTCGCCGACGCCGAAGCCGACTCCGCCTGCGGACCCGTCACCGCAGCCGAGCCGGAGCCCGCGCCCGCGCCCGAAGCCGGGCTCGCCTGCGGAGAGGCCTTCTCCTGCGCTCCAGCAGCCTTCTCGCCCCCGGCAGGAGTGCCCTTCTCCTCCTTGGCGGCCGTCTCCCGTACCTCTCCGCCGCTCTCGGCTCCGCCCTCGGACCTGCCCGGCGCCTGCTGCACCGCCGTCTGCGCGGCCACCGGTCCGGCCTTGGGGTCGGCGCCGCTCTTCGGGTCCCTCGCCGGCACACCGGACACGGACAGCGCCGCGGCGGCCTGCTCCACCGCGAGACCGCCGAACCGGCTGTCGCCGGAACCGGGCTCCGAGCCGCCCTCCGCCTCCGCCGCGTTCGTGTCGGCCGACTCGGCGAGGTCCTCGGAATCGGGCTCGGACTCGGCCTCGGCCTCGGCCTCCGCCGCCGCGTCCTGCGCGTCCTCGGCGTCCCGTTCCGCCTGCACCTTGTCGGCCCTGGTGACCGGGGGCGCGGAGAACGACGGGACGGCCGCGGCGGCGCCCGAGACCGGGTCGGACGCGTCCGCGGTCGGGATGCCGGACACCTCGGGGTCGTGCTCCGGGATGAAGTCCTCGGGCTTGAGCTTGGTGTCCCAGGCGCTCTTCTCCCCGCCGCCGACCTCGACCTCGGACTGGCTGCCGGAGCCGAAGGGGTCGTCGTCGGCCGTGCTGTCGGGGCCTTCGAGATCCTGGTTGCGTACGCCGTCGAGCCGGCTGAGCCGGACGGGGAGCTGGGTGTCCTTGCCTGCCACCGTGGGCGAACCCGTCGGCTTCGGCTGCCCGGCCTTGTCCGCCGGTTTGGGGTGCTGCCCGGCCACGAGCGCGTCGACGGCGCCCGGGCGGTTCTTGGCGGCGGACTCCTCCTCGCTCGCCGCGGGCGCGCTCCGCTCCTGCGCGGCGCCCTTGTCCTCCCCGCCCTCCTTCTGCGCCCCACCGCTGGTGCCGCCCTGGTCGGCAGCCGCTTCCCTCTTCTCCGCCGCACCCTGCCCGGGTCCGCCCCTCTCCGCCCCGCCCTGTCCGTCAAAGCCCGCGGCCGTCCTGTCGCCGGGCTGCTGCGCGGCCGGTGACTGTGCCGTCCCGGACGAGGGCTGCTGCCCCGTGTCCCGCCCGCCGCCACCCGGCCGGGCACTGCCGTTCTCCGGTGTGGAGCCTGCCGCCCCCTCCGCGCCCGACGGCTCCTTCTCCGGTCCCGGCGCCTGACCGGGCCTCTGCTCCTCGGCCTGCTCCTCCTCGGCCGAACGCCGCTCGCTCTCCTGCCGCAGCCGCAGCTCCCCGGCCGCGTCGGCCTCGACCGCCGGGGTCTCGTACGCGCCGGGCTCCTGCGGAAGGTCTCCGTCGGCCTCGATCTCCTCGACCAGGTCGAGCACCCGGTCGTGCTCCGAGCCGAGCAGCCGGTCCTCCAGCCGGTCGAGGACGCCGTCCAGCAACTCCTCGGGGAGCCGGGCGAGTTGGTGGCGCGTGCGCTTGGAGCGGTCCTCCGGGTCGCCGCGCAGGGAACGCACGACCGAGTTCGTCAGCCGGTCCACCAGGGTCGCCGGGTCGATCTGCTCCAGCCGGTTGCGGTCGGCGTCCACCGTGGCGTACCGCAGCCAGCCCGGCGTCGCCTGCCCCGGTGCCACCTCCGCGGCGGACTCCTCCGCGGACTGCCCGGACTGCCCGGACTGCGCGGCGGCCGGGTGGACGAGGTTCTGGGCGGCCGATTCCGCCTCCCGCTCGATCGCCTGGTACGGGAGGCTGACCGCGCCGAGGTCGCGGCCGGCCCGCAGGGCGCCGAGGCCGTCCGGGTTCTGCACGGTGTGCAACAGCTCGTGGGCGAGCAGGCGCCTGCCGTCGGCCGTGCCGGGGCGGTAGGCGCCCTCGCGGAAGAAGATGTCCTGGCCGACGGCGACGGCGTCCGCGCCGAGCAGTTCGGTCAGCTGTCCGGCGTCCCGGCCGGTGTGCAGCCGTACGCGGCCGAGGTCGTGCCCGAGCTGTTCCTCCAGCTCCCTGCGTACGCCGGCGTCGAGCGGCTGCCCGGCGCCGCTGACGATGTCCTTCGGCTCGGGTGCGCGGGCCTTGGCCGCGCGCTCCTTGCGCTTGCGGCGGCGCTGTTCGGCGGCCTGCTCCGCACGGTCTTCCTGGGTCGGGGAGTTGCCGCTCACGGGGCCTGCACCTCCCCCTCGCCGGAGAGGCCCGCGTGCACGGCCCGTGCCAGCTCCTGGCCGAGCCGTCGCGCGGACAGCCCGGCGGGCAGCGGTGGCAGTCCGGACAGCGCGTCCAGCGTCACCGGGCCCCGCCCGGCGGCCAGCGGCACGCCGTGTTCCCGTACCAGCCGGGTCAGTTCGTGTGCGAACGCGGTGGACACCCGGTCGGGGTCCACCCGGAAGCCGTCGAGGACGAGTTCGCCGACGTCCACCCGGATCGCGTCCGGCCGCCTGCCCGCACCCCCGTTCCTGTCGTTCAGACCCATCCGCGGACCTCCCCCGGTGTGAGAGAACGCTCCAGCTTGAGGTACTCGGTGCGGGCCGCCGCGAGCATGTGCCGCATCTGCAGGCGGTCGCCCTCCTCGGCGGCGAGGAAGGCGCCGGAGAGGGCGATGTTGCGGATCGAGCCGCCGGCGACGGTCAGCTGGGCCAGCAGTTCCGGTTCGATGCCTTTCACCGGGGTCTGCGGCGGCAGCACCCGGCGCCAGATCTCGGCACGCTCGTGCTCGGCCGGGAACGGGAAGTCGACGACGAACCGGATCCGCCGCAGGAACGCCGTGTCGAGGGCCTTCTTCATGTTGGTGGTGAGGATCGCGAGGCCGCGGTAGGCCTCCATGCGCATGAGCAGGTAGCTGACTTCGAGGTTGGCGTACCGGTCGTGGCTGTCCTTGACCTCGCTGCGCTTGCCGAAGAGGGCGTCGGCCTCGTCGAACAGCAGGAGCGCGCCGCCGCGTTCGGCGGCGTCGAAGACGCGGCGCAGGTTCTTCTCGGTCTCGCCGATGTACTTGCTGACCACCTGGGACAGGTCGATGACGAAGAGGTCCAGGCCCAGTTCCCTGGCCATCACCTCGGCCGCGAGGGTCTTGCCGGTGCCCGAGCCGCCCGCGAAGAGCGCGGTGACGCCGAGGCCCCGGCGCAGGGTGGCGGCGAAGCCCCATTCCTGGTGGACCGTCGCCCGCTGCCGCACATGCGCGACGATCTCCCGCAGCACGCCCGTCTGCCGCTCGTGCAGCACGAGGTCGTTCCAGCCCGCGTCCGGCTCGATACGGCGGCCCAGTTCGTCCATGCCGATCCGGGCCTCGTTCAGCCCGGCCCGCCAGGCGAGCAGCGCGGGGTCCGGCGCGTCCTCGGCAGGCAGTTCACGGCGTACGGCGTCCGCGGCGGACCGTACGACATGGGGCGGGAGCTGGAACTGGGCCACCAGCGACCGCAGTTCGCCCTCCCCGATGCCGGCGACGTCCTCGAACGCGCCGCTCCACAGGCCGAGTTGTTCCTCGTCGTCCAGACGCGGCACCGTCACCCGTTCGCCGTGCGCCCGGTCGGACCGGCGCGGGTCGGGGCTCGACACGACGACGGGCACGGCCGCCCCGGCGAGGAACGCGTCCGTCGCCGCGTGCTGGTCGCGGTCGAGTTCGCCCGCCTCCACGAGCAGGGCGGCGGGCAGCAGGATCGCCTCGCGCTGCCACAGCCGGGCCAGCAGGTCGCGGTCGCCGGGGGCGGTCGGGATGTCCTCGGCGTTCATCGCGTACAGGGCGAGCCCGGAGCGGGCTGCCGCGGCGGCGGCGATGTCGGCCCGGCTGCGCAGGTCGCCGCCGACCACCTCGACGAGCAGCGGCGCGTCGGGCCGGGCGCCCGTCGTCCAGCCCGCCGCGACCCGGCTCGCGGCCAGCTCGTACGACGGCGGCAGTTCCTCGGGGACCGGTGCGCGGCGCAGCTGGCCGTGCAGGCGGGCGTCCAGGTAGGGCGAGCCGAGGAGGAAGTGCAGGACGCGCTCGTCGAGCCGCAGCCGGGACAGGGTCAGGGACTGTTGTGACGCGTCGGCCGGCTCGACGATCCGCCAGCGGCGCAGCGGCGCGACCGGGGTCAGCGCGCTCCAGTGCGGTTCGGCGAGCGCGGCCAGGGCGAGCGAGAACGTGGGGTACGCGCGCTCCGGGTCCCCGCTCGCCGCGGCACAGCGGGCGGCGGTCGTGGCGTCCAGCTCGCAGGCGGCGGCGAGGAGTACGAGGTCCCGCTCGAACGGGGTGAGCCCGAAGCAGCCCATCAGCGCGTCGAGGGGGCCGGTCCCCGGACCCGCCGCACCGGCCGGACTCCGTACGGAACCGTCGGCGCCGCTCTCACGGGTGTCCGTACCGGCCTCCGTGGCGGCCGGCACGCTCGCACGGGACTCCCGGGACGCGCGGGACGCGTGCGCGTCGACGCGGGCGAGGACGCGCCGGATCTCCGAGGTCAGCGTCCGGCCGTCGCTGCCCGCGCTCTCCTCGCCCGGCTCGTGTCCGCCCATGCCCTCACCTGCCCCCGTCGTCCGCATGCCGCCTCACCGCTCCGTGCGGTCGGGACCGCCGTCGGCGGTCGTGGAGTCCGTCGGGGGCGCGGACTTCGGGGTCGCCGCGCCCTTGGCCGCGCCGCGCGGGGCCTTGCCCGGCTGGGCCGGCTTGCCGGGCTGCGCCGGCTTGCGGGTGCGGGCCGGCGCCTTGGCCGCAGCCTTGACCGGGGCCTTCGCAGGGGCCTTCACCGCCTTCGCGGAGGTCGTCGAGGTCGCTGTCCCGCCTGATGTGCCGGTCGATGTCTCGGCTGCTGTCCCGGCGGGTTCCTGCACGGCGGTGGGGGTGGCGGGCGCGCTGCCGTTCGGCGCCCCGAACGGCAGCACCCGTACCGTCGACCGCTCCACCGGCCTGGCCGGCACCGGCTTCTCGCGGCCCTCGATCAGGACGAGGGCCGCCTGGTAGACCACCGAGAGGGTGTACGGGGTCTGGTGGAGCATGCCCCAGAGCTTCGAGGTCTCGTCGATGTCCATCACCGTGGGCGTGAACCGCACCCGCTGCGCCGCTTCGGCGAGGTCGCTGTCCGCCAAGTAGGGCTTCTCCCCCGCCAGTTCGATGATGTCGAGCGGCAGGACGGGGATCTCGTGCAGCGTGCGCACGACGGAGCCGATCAGCCGCTGGCCGACCAGTTCCGTCTCGTCGCCGTACGCGCTGATGAGGAAGTGCAGGTCCAGGGCCGTGGCGGCGCGCTTCAGGAGCGTCCCGTCCGCGGCGCGGGTGGGCAGGTCGCTGCCGCGCTGCGAGGTGTTGGGCGTGACCTGGTGGAGGAAGACCGTGATGGTGGGCTCGGCGGGCGGGTCGGCCGACGGTTTGCGCGGCTCGACCTTGACGGCCATGTCGATCTCGGGCTGCAAGTTGGCCTCGATCAGCAGGGCGAGGGCCTGGGTGACGTGGGCGATGGCAAGTGCGTTGCTCATGACGTCGGTTCCTCGGTCGGTCGTGCGCTCATCGGTCGGCAGCCGGCTTTCGTGCGGTTCACTCGCGCCCCCTCGCCAGGTAGTCCGCCAGGCTCACGGTCGCCGCCGGCCGCCCGGGGGCGGTGGGCCGACGGCCGCCGTCGGCCGGGGTGGCGCCCGCCGCCGTCACTTCGAGGCGCCCGATCTGCACCTGCACCACTTGTTCGCGGCCACGCCCGGACCGTCGGCCCGTGGCCTGCCGTACGGCCTCGCGGGCCGCCGCCGTATCCGCGGCACCGGGTCGCGGCGCGGCGGACACGGCGGCAGGGGAAGCGACGCCCGCGTCCGGGGGGAGGGGCGCGGGCACCGCGCTCGGGGAGGAGTCCCGCTCCGGCGCGGCGCGCCCGGCGGAACGCCGTACGGAGTCGGGCACGGGCCGCGATGCCGGTACGGCCCCGGCGGCGGGCCGCAGCAACGGCGCCTCGGGCAGTTCCCGCGGCAGGGGGCGGGGGGCCGACCCCTCGGACACCGGCCGCCCGGCCTGTACGACGGTCCGCTCGCGCTCGGTACGGAGCTGCACCTCGCGCACGGTCGGGCCCGCCAAGTCCGTTGCAGTCAGGCCTGGTTGGGGCGCGGCCGGCCACAGGGGGCCCGTCGCGTCCGGCTCGGGCGCGGTGGCCCGTACCGCCTCGGCCCGCTCGAAGGGGCCGGCCAGTCGCGGCCTCAGCCGCACCACGTCCGCGGGCGGTACGGCGGCCGGGGTGTGCCGGGCGAGCAGCCGGTCGAAGAAGTCGGGCGTCCGTGACGCCCGCTCCTGCTCGGGGCGTCCGCCCAGGGGGTCAGACATCGGCACACAGCTCCAGGTAGTAGCGGCGCCGCAGCGGGCTCAGCGCCAGGATCTCCGGCTCGCTCCAGCCGTAGGCGGTGGCGAGCAGGTGGACGTCGAGGAGCACGTCGCGCGCCCAGGCGTCCAGTTCGGTCCACAGGTAGGAGGCGATGTCGAGTTCGGCGCGGGTGGCCGCTCCGCACTCGGGGCAGTTGACGTTGAGCGTGAGGTCGGCGCCCGGGTCGGCCTCCTGTGCCGCCTCGGCGAGCCGGCGCCGCACCGCCTCGGGCAGCGCGTCCGCCGGGACGTCCGCTCCGTCGCGTACGGCCGAGACGACGCACCGCCGCAGCAGGGCCAGGCGGGGTTCCGGGTGCCGGGCCGCCGCCGTCAGGTCGGCGGCACTCGGCACCCGGAGTTCTATCTCCCAGCCGTCCTCGGCGATCCGCACCGCGGACGGGGCGGGACCGCCGGCCGACCGGGCCAGCTCCCCCGCGTCGAGGTCGAATTCCATGTCCTCGCCGCAGGCGGAGCAGCCGAGGCGGACCTGCATGCGTTCGCCGAACAGGGCCCGGCGCAGTGCGAAGAGGTCCGCCTCCCGCTCGCCCAGGGGCAGCGCGGACAGGGTCTCGGTCCCGGTGTCCGGGCGGGCCGCGCGGTGGAGCAGCAGGGCGCGTGCGGACGGGGCCTGGACGAGCCCGGTCTCCCAGGTGGTGAGCAGCTCGGCCGCCCGAGTGATCGTCATGTCCCGCCCCCCGTTCCGTACCGGCCGTACGTGACGTGCCGGCCGTACCTGCCCCCGCTGCCCCCGCAGCCCTTGCTGTTCCGGCTGTCCCAGCCGTGGTGCGATCCCGCGCCGGTCAGGCCGGGTTCAGGAACGAGGGCTCCTCCGGCTCGGGCACCTCGTAGTCCCGCTCCCAGCCCTCGCATTCGAGCTTCAGCGACTGGATGGCCACCGCGTTGGCGTTGGCGTCCAGTTCGCCGAGCACCTGGTACTCGCTCGGCCAGGTCCGGTAGAGCTTGTGCGAGACGGCCACCTGCCCGGCCTCGTTGAGGACCTGGATCACGATGTCCTTGCGGAAGTCCGCGAGGGACACCTCGGCGCCGAGGCCCGCGCCGACCTGCCAGACCTTGTTGGCCCAGCGATCGAACTCGGGATCGTGGGTGACCCCGCGCTCCAGCGTGATGCCCTCGAACTCGGAGCGCCCGGGCGACTTGCGCGGCGAGCTGGGGTCGCCGCCGTGCCGGTGCTTGACGACCTCGGTGGTCCGCTTCAGCGGACTGATCTTGCTGATGCCCGCGACGGTACGACCGTCCCACAGCACAAGGAACTTGAAGTTCTTGTAGGGGTCGAAACGCTGGGCGTTGACAGTGAACTCAGCCATCGTTTTCCTTCACGTTCTCCCTCACCGGTACGTCGGTTCTAGAGCTCGAACTGCCCGGACGTCTGCTGGATCCTGACCACGACGAACTCGGCAGGCCTGACCGGTGCGATGCCGACCAGGACGTTGACGACACCGTTCGCGATGTCCTCGTCCGTCGTCGTGTCGCGGTCGCACTTGACGAAGTACGCCTCCCGCGGAGTGCCGCCCTTGAAGGCGCCCTGGCGGAACAGCGTGTGCAGGTACGAGGAGGCGGCGAGGCGGATCTGCTGCCACAGGTTCTCGTCGTTGGGCTCGAACACGACCCACTGCAGGCCGCGTTGCAGGCTCTCCTCGACATGCAGGGCGAGCCGTCGCACGGGCACGTACTTCCACTCGCTGTCGAGCGCGTCGGAGCCCTCCAGGGTGCGCGCGCCCCAGACGAGCGGGCCCACCAGCGGCAGGGTGCGCAGGCAGTTGACGCCCAGCGGGTTGAGCAGTCCGCTCTCACGGTCGGTGAGGTCGACGGTCAGCGAGTGGACTCCCGCGAGCCGTGCCTCGGTGCCGGCCGGCGCCTTCCACACCCCGCGCTCGGAGTCGGTGCGCGCGATGACCCCCGCGACCGCGCCCGACGGCGGGAAGGAACGCAGCCGTCCGGTGAGCGGGTCGGTGAGCTGCAGATGCGGGAAGTACAGGCCGGCGTGGTTGCCGCGGACGGCGTCGAAGGCGGCGAGTCCGGCGCGGGCGGTGTCCACGCTGCCCCAGGTGCCGGGCGCGTCGACGAGCAGGAAGATCCGCCGCTCCTCGCAGAGCCGCTGGGCCGCGGAGATGACCGTGAGCGCGTCGTCGGTCGACTCGTACGCCGCGAGTTCCGGCAGGACGAGCAGGTTGACGTCCGCGACCCCGCGCAGCGCCTGGAGGCCGGTCTTGCCCGCCTCGCTGCCGATGAGGTCGCGCGGGCCGGGGGCCTCGCCGTCCTCGCCGCCCTCCAGCGGGAACACGGGCGGGTTGACGGAGGCCTCAAGGCCCAGGTCGTTGGCGCATTCGCCGACGAAGCGGATGACGTCCTCGGGGTCGGTGGAGCCCGCGACGACCTGGAGGCGGCGGCCGAAGGCGGTGACCTCGGCGCCCGCGAAGGCGTGCCGCCCCGGCGCGTCGGGCAGCGCCCGCAGCTTGCGTTCGAGCAGCAGGGCCAGCTCGGCCACACCGGACGGGGACGCACCGTCGCAGTCGGGGTCGTACAGTGTGAACTCGCGCTCGACGTCACCGATCTTGACGGTCAGGTCGACGGCGAGGTTCGGCAGTTCGTGCCCGAACGGCTTGGAGACGGTGCCGGACGGATCGGGCCTGCCCTCGCCCACGGCCTCGACGCGGACGAGCCGCGAGCCGGCGTTGATCACGGTCGGCGCGTACCGGCCGTGCGAGGTGTCCATGGACAGCCCGGTGAAGCTCTCCCGGGCCCGGCCCCTGGCGTCGTACACCCGCAGGTTGAAGGTCTCGTCGGGGCGGGGCGTGTCGTGGTCGACGGCGACGCGCAGGCCGTTGCCCCAGACGCCGAATTCCTTGGCGTGCACGTCGAGGACCGCGCTCCCGCTGTGGCCCTCGGTGGACTCCAGGGTGACGCGGGCTGCCTTTCCGCTGTTCGCTTTGGCGACGCGGACGATCACGGCGACCGTGCCGCCGTTGCCGAAGAACTGGTGCACCGCGTAGCCGACGGCGCTGCGCGCGCTCAGGCCCCCGAAACGGCGCTCGAACTCGGTGAAGCTCGTGACGCGCACCGGCTCGTTCAGCGGGCCGCGCCGGGTGTGCCCCACGAAGGCGGTCACCGAAGTGGTGACGGTCGAGACGGTCCGTGCGCTGCTGGGAAGTTCTTCGACGTAGACGCCGGGATACGTGGGCCTGGCAGTGTTCACCGCGTTCATCGGCATTCCCCCTCCTCATCAGATCTCGGGCACCGGATGACATGCACCAAGAGGCGGCAGAGGGGGTGGTTCACGTCCGGCGCACGCGGAGGTCTCCGGACGTGCGGAAGGCACGCCGGTCCACGACACCGCATCAGCTTCCCCCGTCAGTGCCCCGGCCGGACGGCCGTCCGGGGTCAAGCAGCACGCTTGTGACTCCTGATGCTCAAGTGCTCAATCCACCCTGTTCGCTGGGGAGTTGCGTATGCAAGGCGTGTTCACGCCACCCCTGAAGGAGATTCGATGGAGGTCACTGCGCACAGCTCGCACACGATGTACTCGTGTCGCGGCGCCACATTCACGGATCGGCCACAGGCCGTGGTGCAGCACAATGGAGCGCATGCCCCGACGCACCCCGCAATCCCGCAACCAGCGCCGTTCCGCTCCCGCGCACAACCCCCCATGTCCTTGCGGTCTTGCGGAGACGTACGAGGCCTGCTGTGGCCGGTTTCACCGGGGTGAGGGCGCGGCACCGACCGCCGAGGCGCTGATGCGCTCGCGCTACAGCGCGTTCGTCGAGCGCGACGAGGCATACCTGCTGCGCACCTGGCACCCGCGCACCCGCCCGGCCCAGCTGGATCTGGACCAGGCGACACGCTGGACGGGCCTGGAGATCCTCGCCACAACGGAGGGCACGCCCTTCCACACGACGGGCACGGTGACGTTCCGCGCGTCCTACACGGGCGGCTCACTCCACGAACGAAGCCGCTTCGAGCGGGCGGACGGCGCATGGGTGTACGTGGACGGAGACGTGTCGTAGACACGCGCCCACCCACCCAGGGGCGGCGCAATCTTTGACCTTCCGACGCACAGGAGGCGCACCCCCACCCACCCAGGGGCGCGGGGAACGGCGCAATCTTTGACCTTCCGACGCACAGAAGGCGCACCCCCACCCACCCAGGGGCGCGGGGAACTGCGCAGTCTTTTGTTTTTGAGGGGGCGCAGCCCCCGAAGGGGCGCGGGGAACTGCGCGACCAGCCACGACGCGCCGTCAGCCGACAACAGGCAGCAGATCGGGACCTGTCACCCCTCAGGGCTGAGGATGTCCAACTCCTGAAGCGCCCCCACCACGACCTCCCGGGTCAACGCCTCCGCCCGCACCGCGTCACCCGCCCGCACCGCCTCGGCGACCTGCACATGCAGCGTCACCGCCGCGGGATCGGGATCCTCGAACATCACCTGATGGTGCGTACGCCCGGCCAGCACCTCGGCCACCACGTCCCCGAGCCGCGCGAACATCTCGTTACCGGAGGCGTTCAGCACGATCCGGTGGAAGGCGATGTCGTGGACGAGGTACCCCTCCAGCTTGTGGCCGCGGGAGTGCGCCACCATGCCGAGCGCGCACTCGGTCAGCTCGGCGCACTGCTCGGCCGTGGCGTGCTTCGCGGCGAGACCCGCCGCGACGGGCTCCACGGCACAGCGCAGCACGGTCAGCGAGCGCAGCTGGCGCGGCCGGTCGGCGCCCGCCAGCCGCCACCGGATGACCTGGGGGTCGTAGACGTTCCACTCGTGCGCGGGACGGACCGTCACACCGACGCGGCGGCGGGACTCCACGAGATGCATCGACTCCAGGACACGGACCGCTTCGCGCATCACCGAGCGTGACACCTCGAAACGCTGCGCCAGCTCGTCCGTGCGCAGAACGCTGCCCGGGGGGTACTCGCCCGCGGTGATCGAAGGACCGAGGCGTTCCAGTACATGGCCGTGCAGCCCCCGGCCCGGTGTGCTCATGGGTTCAGGGTACGAGGGACAGAGCCGGAACAAAAAGTCAGACTTATACGTCACAGACTCTTGAATTCATCTGACCAATGGGTTTCAGTGTCGTGACGGATGCGGCACCTGACATTCATCCGACATCCGATGTCGAAGAAGACAGCGAGGCAGCTATGACTACCCCCCACGTCGTCGTGGTGATGGGCGTGGCAGGCACGGGCAAGACCACCATCGGGCCCCTGCTTGCGGACCGGCTCGGCGTTCCCTACGCCGAGGCCGACGACTTCCACCCCGAGGCCAACATCGCCAAGATGTCGGCCGGTACGCCGCTCACCGACGAGGACCGCCGGCCCTGGCTGGACGCCATCGGCGCCTGGGCCCACGGGCGGGCCGGACTCGGCGGCGTGGTCAGCTGCTCCGCGCTGAAGCGCGCCTACCGGGACCGGCTCAGGGCCGCCGCCCCCGACGTCGTCTTCGTCCATCTCACGGGTGACCGCGAGCTCATCGAGGACCGGATGGCGCACCGCCAGGGCCACTTCATGCCCACGGCGCTCCTCGACTCCCAGTTCGCCACGCTCCAGCCGCTCCAGGCGGACGAGACGGGTGTCGCGGTGGACGTCACCGGCAACCCCGACGAGATCACCGACCGGGCCGTGACGGCACTGGACGGCCTCGCCGGCTAAGCCCCCTCCCCCCAATCCCCCTGCGGGGCTCCCCTCCCCTCTCCCCTCCCATGCAAGGAAACGCACCGTGACCAGACTCAGCGTCGAGATGCTGGCAGCGGATCCCGTCGAGCCGATCACCTCGGCGGGCCACGCTCAGCTGGGTATCGCCGTACTGGCGGGCATCGCCGTCATCGTCCTGCTCATCACCAAGTTCAAGCTCCATGCCTTCCTGGCGCTGACCATCGGGTCGCTGGCGCTCGGCGCCTTCGCCGGTGCACCGCTCGACAAGGCGATCACCAGCTTCTCGGCCGGTCTCGGCTCGACCGTCGCCGGTGTGGGCGTGCTGATCGCGCTCGGCGCGATCCTCGGCAAGCTGCTCGCGGACTCCGGCGGCGCCGACCAGATCGTCGACACGATCCTCGCCAAGGCGGGCGGCCGTTCGATGCCCTGGGCGATGGTGCTGATCGCCTCGGTGATCGGGCTGCCGCTCTTCTTCGAGGTCGGCATCGTGCTGCTGATCCCGGTCGTCCTGATGGTGGCCAAGCGCGGCAACTACTCGCTGATGCGCATCGGCATCCCGGCGCTCGCCGGCCTGTCCGTGATGCACGGGCTGATCCCGCCGCACCCCGGCCCGCTGGTCGCGATCGACGCGGTCGGGGCGAACCTCGGTGTCACCCTCGCCCTCGGCATCCTCGTCGCCATCCCGACCGTGATCATCGCGGGGCCGGTGTTCTCGAAGTACGCGGCCCGCTGGGTGGACGTCCCGGCGCCGGAGAAGATGATTCCCCAGCGTGCCTCCGAGGACCTGGAGAAGCGCCCCGGTTTCGGTGCCACGATCGCCACCGTCATGCTGCCGGTCGTGCTGATGCTGGCCAAGGCGCTGGTGGACATCGTCGTCGACGACCCGACGCACATGGTGCAGCGCGTCTTCGACGTGATCGGCTCCCCGCTGATCGCGCTGCTCGCGGCCGTGCTCGTCGCCATGTTCACGCTCGGCCGGGCGGCCGGGTTCACCAAGGGCCGGATGTCCTCGACCGTCGAGAAGTCGCTGGCGCCCATCGCGGGCATCCTGCTGATCGTCGGCGCGGGCGGCGGCTTCAAGCAGACGCTGATCGACTGCGGGGTGGGCCAGATGATCCTGGACATCTCCAAGGACTGGTCGATCCCCGCGCTGCTGCTGGCCTGGCTGATCGCGGTGGCGATCCGGCTCGCGACCGGTTCGGCGACCGTCGCCACCATCTCGGCGGCCGGTCTGGTGGCCCCGCTGGCGGCCGACATGTCGACCGCGCACGCCGCGCTGCTCGTGCTGGCGATCGGCGCCGGTTCGCTGTTCTTCAGCCATGTGAACGACGCCGGGTTCTGGCTGGTCAAGGAGTACTTCGGGCTGAGTGTCGGCCAGACGATCAAGACCGAGCAGGCCCGCCAGGAAGCCCGCGACGAGGCCCCACAGGAGGGCGAAGCCCTGCGGGCCTCGTCG